>DASQSC010000481.1:0-2010 GCA_035642555.1 Streptosporangiaceae bacterium
GAGGCCGACGACGCGGGCGCGCTCGGGCTGCGGGTGTACGGGCTGGTGGTGCACGACCAGCTCGGCTGGCTCGCCGGATCCGGCCTGCGGGGGCGCCATTCGGACCGGCTGGCGGCCGAGGCGGTGAAGATCTGGGCGGACGGCGGGATGAGCAGCCGGACCGCCGCCATCCACGGCACCTACCCGGTTCCGCCGCACGGCTCCGGGATCCTGTTCTTCGACCCGGACGAGCTGACCGGGATGGTGCGTGACCTCGATGCCCAGGGTTTCCAGGTCTGCATCCACGCCCAGGGGGACCGGGCCATCGAGGCCGTCATCGGCGCCTACGCGGCGGTGCTGGCGCGCGCCCCCGGCAACCGGCTCCGGCACCGGATCGAGCATGGCGGCGCCCTGTACCCGCCGCTGGCGGCCCGGGCCGCGGAGCTGGCGATCCCGGTCGTGAGCCAGCCGGGGTTCATGTCGGCCCTGGGCGACGGGTTCGCCGAGGCCTTCGGGGAGCGCGCCGATCAGCTCTACGCCTTCCGGTCCTGGCGCGAGGCGGGCATCACGGTGGCCGGATCGTCCGATGCCCCGGTCATCACCGCCGACCCGCTCGTCGGCATCAGGGACGCGATCCTGCGCCGCACCGGCGCTGGCCGGGTGCTGGGACCGGCCGAGCGGGTCAGCGCCGCCGCCGCGCTGGCCATGTACACCAGCCAGGCCGCGTTCGCGCTGCACCGGGAGGATGAGCTCGGCACGCTGGAGCCGGGCAAGGCGGCGGACTTCGTGGTGCTGGACCGCAGCCCGCTGACGGCCGGCCCGGACCAGATCGGCGACATCCGGGTGCTGGCGACGGTGCTCGGCGGAAGCCCGGTGTTCCAGGCGGAACGCGTCTTCCCGGGCGGGTAGGCCCGGCCCGGCGGCTGGGCCGGCCCGTTCCCTGGCGGACCGGTACGGCGGCGGGTACGGCGGCCGGTACGAAAATGCGATCGCGCCTCGCTCCGGGCCTGCGATACGGTCCCCGCGATGGACGCCATGGACAGCGACGGGCATTTCGGAGAGCAGGTCGCGGCCGGGTACGACGAGTCATCGGCGGAGATGTTCCGGCCGGACGTCGTGACCGCGACCGTGGACCTGCTGGCCGGGCTCGCCGGAGACGGCCGGGCGCTGGAGCTCGGCATCGGGACGGGCCGCATCGCGCTGCCGCTGGCGGCCCGGGGCGTCCCGGTCCACGGCATTGACCTGTCGCGGGCGATGCTGGCCCGGCTGCGTGCCAAGCCGGGCGCCGGCGGGATCGGTGTCACCGCCGGTGACTTCGCGACCGCCCGGGCCGGCGGGACGTTCTCGCTCGTGTACCTGATCTTCAACACGATCATGAACCTCACCACGCAGGAGGCGCAGGTCGCCTGCTTCCGCAACGCGGCCGCCCAGCTCGAGCCGGGCGGCTGCTTCCTGATCGAGGTGATGGTCCCGGACCTGCGCCGGCTCCCGCCCGGGCAGGACGTCGTGCCGTTCCGGGTGGGCCCGGACGGCTGGGCGTTCGACCGGTACGACACCGCGACCCAGGAGATGAGCTCGAACTACGTCACCGTCGAGGGCGGACGGGGCGAGTACCGATCGATCCCGTTCCGGTACGTGTGGCCGGCCGAGCTGGACCTGATGGCCCAGCTGGCCGGCCTGCGGCTGCGCGACCGGTGGGACGGCTGGACGCGCGAGGCGTTCACCGGCGACAGCCGCCAGCACGTGTCGGTCTGGGAGAAGCCCGGGCCGGCCACCGCCGGAACTCCGGCTAGCTGAGCGGCGCCCCGACCCGCTCGCGGATCTCCTGGACCGCCCAGTTGTTGCCGTCGGGGTCGGTGAAGTGGACGAACTTGCCGCCGTCCCGGGGGGCCAGGACCTGGACCTCCGACACCGCGACTCCCCGCCCGGCCAGCTCCGCGCGGGCCTGCTCGATGTCGGTCACCACCAGTTGCAGCGCCGCACCAGAGCCCAGGTCGGTGCCGGCCGGGACCACGGCCGGGCCGATGACGA
>DASQSC010000482.1:0-3515 GCA_035642555.1 Streptosporangiaceae bacterium
CCGGCACCGGCTGACGATCGCCGCGGCCGCCGCCACCCTGCTGGCGGCGATCGCGCTGTACTCGGTGGTGGCCGGCAGCAGCTGGTTCTGGGAGAGCGCCGGGGCGGTGGTGCTGGTCGCGCTCGCCGGCGCCGGTACCCGGGCCGCCAGGCGCGTCATCCCGGCGGTGGCCTGCCTGGCCGCGGCCCTGGCGGTGCTGCTGCTGTACCTGAACATCCTGTTCGCCGGCGCGCAGTCGGGCGCGCGGGTGATCCCGACCGGAGCCTCGCTGCATCACCTGTGGCGGCTGGCCGGGCGGGGGCTGGCGGAGACGAGCAGGTTCGCGCCGCCGGTGCCGCCCAGGCCCGGGGTGCTGCTGCTGACCGTCGCCGGCATCGGCATCATCGCGGCGCTGACGGACCTGCTCGCGGTACGGCTGCGCCGCCCGGCCCTGGCCGGCCTGCCGCTGCTGGCCCTGTTCTGCGTCCCGGAGACCACCAGCTCCAAGCCGGGCGCCGCCGGCACCGCGCTGGTGTTCATCCTGGCCATGGCCGGCTACCTGGCCCTGCTGGCAGCCGACGGGCGGGAGCGGGTCCGGCTCTGGGGACGGCTGGTGAGCGCCTGGCAGAGCGGACGCCCGTACACCCGGCTGGACACGAGCCAGCTCGCCGCGTCCGGCCGCCGGGTCGGGATGGCCGCGGTGGTGCTGGCACTGCTGGTACCGCTGCTGGTGCCCAGCCTGCGGCCGCACCGGCTGTTCGGCGGCAGCTCGATCGGCGGCTCCGGCAGCGGGGGCGGCGGCCCCATTCAGCTGCCCGACCCGCTGGCCCAGCTCAACCAGCAACTGCGGCGGTCGCACCAGGAAGGCGTGCTCACCTACACCACCGCCGACCCCGCCCCCCCGTACCTGCAGGTGTACGTGCTCGACCAGCTGAGCGACAACGCCTGGACCATGACGACGCCCACCAGCGGCTCCACCGCCCCGCTGGCCTCGCGGCTGCCGCCGGCGCCCGGGCTGAACCAGCGGACGCCGGGCATCCTGGTGCGCGAGGACATCAGCCTCGGACGGCGGCTGGCCGCGGCTGGCGGCGGCATCAGCTACCTCCCGGTTCCCTATCCGGCGCAGGCGGTCCGCGTGCACGGAAGCTGGCGGGTGGATCACAACTCGCTGACCGTGCTGGCACCCGGAGCCGGCCTGAGCGGCCTGCGCTACCAGGTCACCGCCAAGGATGTGAACCCTTCCCTGCAGGTGCTCAGGTCGGCCGCGGACCCGTCGGCCAGCCTGGCCCCGTCGCTGACCGTGCCGCGGGATTTCCAAGGGCTGAGGAAGCTGGCCAAGCGCATCACCGCGGGCCGGACCACCCCCTACGGCGAGGCGGTGGCGCTGCAGCGGTGGTTCACCAGGCCGGGGAACTTCACCTACTCGCTCAGCGTGCAACAGCCGCGCAGCGCGAACGCCCTGATCCAGTTCCTCACCAAGTACAAGCGCGGGTACTGCCAGCAGTTCGCGTTCGCCATGGCCGTGCTGGCCCGGCTGCTCGGGATCCCCGCGCGGGTGGCCGTGGGCTACACGCAGGGCGTCTCGGTCGGCCATAACCGCTGGCAGGTCAGCACGAGCGACGCTCATGCCTGGCCGGAGCTCTACTTCCAGGGCGCCGGGTGGCTCCGGTTCGAGCCCACCCCGGGCGGGACCGAGGGCGTGGGCCAGCCCACCGCGTCCGCTCCCAACTACTCGTTCGGCGGTCACGCCGCCCCCGCCAGCTCGTCGCAACCGGCTGCCCCCGCCACCCCTGCCGGTGCCGGCGCGAACGCCAGCTGCCCGCCCGGCAGCTCTGGCTGCGCGGGCCAGCCCGGCAGCCGGATCCGGCGGCTGCCGGGCCAGGGCGCAGGCGGTGGCACCGGGCGGCACGGGTCCGGCTCGTTCCCGGTGGGGTGGCTGGTTGCCGGCCTGGCCGCGCTGCTGCTCGTCTCGCCGGGCGCGGCCCGCGCCCTGACCCGGCGCCGGCGCTGGCTGCGGGCGTCCGGGGACGCCGGGCGGGCGAACGCGGCCTGGCTGGAGCTCCGCGACGATCTGGCCGACTACCGGATCACCCCGCGGCCCAGCGAGTCCCCCCGGGCCCTGGCCAGCCGCCTGGCCGACCCCCTCGGCCTGGCGCCCGCCGACCAGGCGGCGCTGCAACGGGTGGCTGACGCGGCGGAGCGGGCGGCTTATGCGCCCCGGCCCGCGGCCGGGGTCTCATTGCGGGCTGACAGCGCCACGATCCGGCGCGCTATCGCGAGGTCTGCCGGATGGCAGGCGCGGTGGCAGGCCTGGCTCCTGCCGGCGTCGGTGCTGACTCCGGTCAGGCTGGCGCTGCAGGAGGTCCTTGACGTGTTCGGATGGCTGGACCGGGTGACGATCCGCCACCAGCCGCCCGCCAGCCACCGGCCCGGGCCGGGCGGGCGCCGCGCTGCTAGCGGTCACCCTCCTGACGGCGGCGCCACCGCTCTTCCATCCGCTCCATGAACCCGGGGCGGGGACCTGCCGGGTGGCGCACCGCCTGCCTGCGCCTGCCGCCCCTCCGCCCGCGGCGGCCGGACCGGCCGGCCCGCCCCTGACCATGGCCGGTGGCCGGGCCCCCCATGTGACGCCAGCTGTTCAGTGCCCACGTCACGCAGGCCAGCATCACCACGAGCCCGCCGACCGGGACCCACGGGAAGAAGCGCTTAGTGATCACGCCGGCCGCCAGCACCCCAGCCCCGAGCACGAAGCCGACCATCGCCTGCAGCAGGCGGCGCTTGAAGTGGACCCGGGGATCCTTGGCGCGCACTGCCTGGGCGAGTTTGGGGTAGTCGGCATAGAGCGCCTGCTCGATCTGCTCGAGCTGACGCTGCTCATGCTCAGAGAGCGGCACGGTGCCTCCCAATGGACCTCGCGCGCTGGGACCAGTGCGAGACCGTCATCGAACGGCCGGGTGTTTCCTCCAGAATACGAGTGCTGCCGGGTCTTCGGAAAGGGTAGGGAGATGGTAAAGGATCTGGCTGCCCCGCGACAGTGGTGATCATCGCCAGGCGGCGGGCATCAGTTGGCAGGTCCGGCCCCCGCGGGCGGCGCGGCTGCCTCCCCGCCAGGCTCCCCGGGCGGGACGCGCGGGGGCTGACGGGGAGTTCCTGGCCATCGGGGGCTCGGGGGCTTCCCCTAGCTGGCACTGTTTCCCTCCGGGTCATGCCCCGCCGCGGGGGCCTGGGGGGTAGTCCCCCCCGGGCTGGCACTGAGGGGATCGTCCCCCGGGGCCAGCACTAGCGCAGCGGGGCGGATCGTGTCGGTGCCGAAGCGCCCGGCGATCCGGTCCATGGCGCGCTCGGCCTCGCGCCACGACCTGGCCCGTTCCCAGAAGGCCAGCTGAGAGGCTGCCCCCGCGGCCGGGGCCAGGCCGCTGGCCCGCACCCCGACCAGCCGCAGCCGGGCGCGCGAGTCGAGCCCGGAGCCCTCGTACAGGGCGCAGGCGGTGGCGTAGATCCGGCGGGCCACGTCGGTCGGCTCGGGCAGTGTCCGG
>DASQSC010000483.1:0-2738 GCA_035642555.1 Streptosporangiaceae bacterium
TTCGGCCGGACCGCCGGGGTGGACAAGCCGATCATCGCGGCGGTCAACGGCGCCGCCTACGCGGGCGGGTTCCTGCTGGCGCAGAGCTGCGACCTGTGCCTGGCCGCCGAGCACGCCACCTTCGCCATCAGCGAGGTCAAGGTGGGCCGGGGCGCGCCGTGGGCGGCGCCGCTGCCGTGGCTGATCCCGCCGCGGGTCGCCATGCAGCTGCTGCTGACCGGCGACCCGATCACCGCCCGTCGGGCGCACGAGGTCGGCCTGGTCAACGAGGTCGTGCCGGCCGCGGAGCTGCGGGCGGCGGCGCAGGCCATGGCGGAGCGGATCGCCGCGAACGCGCCGCTGTCGGTGCTGGCTGGCAAGCGCACGGCCGGGCTGATCGCCGAGCACCCGCTGAGCCGGGCGTTCCTGGCCGCCGACGAGATCTGGGAACCGGTCTACCTGAGCGAGGACGCCCAGGAGGGCCCGGCCGCGTTCGGCGAGAAGCGGCCGCCGGTGTGGCGGGGCCGCTGATGCCCGCGGCGCCGGAAGTGCCCGGCGGCGGCCGGGGCGGCAGGCGGCCGGTCCGGATCGGGAACTTTTCCGGCTTCTACGGTGACCGGCTGGCCGCCGCCAGGGAGATGGCCGGGGGCGGCCCGGTGGATGTGATCACCGGCGACTACCTGGCCGAGCTGACCATGGCCATCCTGTGGAAGGCCCGGCAGGAGGACCCGGCCGCCGGGTACGCCCGCACCTTCCTGACCCAGCTGGAACAGGTGCTCGGCACCTGCCTGGACCGGGGCATCCGGATCGTGGTCAACGCCGGCGGGCTCAACCCGGCAGGGCTGGCCGCGGCGGCCGGCCAGCTGGCCGGCCGGCTCGGCCTCGCGCCCGCCATCGCCTACCTGGAGGGCGACAACCTGCTCGGCCGGGTCCCGGAGCTGCTGGCGGGCGGGGTCACGCTGGCGAACGCCGACACCGGGCAGCCGCTGGCCGGCAGCGGCGCCGAGCCGGTCACCGCCAACGCCTACCTGGGCGGCTGGGGCATCGCGGAGGCGCTGGCCGCCGGGGCCGACCTGGTGATCTGCCCCCGGGTCACCGACGCGTCGCTGGTGGCCGGGCCGGCCGCCTGGTGGCACGGCTGGCGGCGGGACGACTGGGACCGGCTGGCAGGCGCGGTGGTGGCCGGGCACGTGATCGAATGCGGTCCGCAGGCCTGCGGGGGTAATTACCCGTTCCTGGATGAGATCACCGACCGGCGGTACCCGGGCTTCCCGATCGCGGAGGTGGCCGCCGACGGCAGCGCGGTCATCACCAAGCACGCCGGGACCGGCGGCCTGGTCTCGGCCGGCACGGTGACCGCACAGCTGCTGTACGAGATCGCCGGGCCCCGGTACCTGGGCCCGGACGTGGTGGCCGACTTCGGCTCGGTCACGCTCGCCGGCGACGGGCCGGACCGGGTGCGCATCTCGGGCGCGCGCGGCGCGCCGCCGCCGCCCGAGCTCAAGGTCGCCCTCAACTACCTGGGCGGCTACCGCAACACCATGACCCTGGTGCTGACCGGCCTGGACATCGAGGAGAAGGCGGCCTGGGCGCGGCAGGAGCTGTTCGGGCTGCTGGGCGGGGAGGACCGGTTCGGCGCGGTGGATGTGGCGCTGCTGCGGTTCGACCGGCCGGATGCGCCCGCGAACGAGCAGGCCACGGCCCAGCTGCGGATCACGGTGTACGACGCCGACCCGGGCCGGGCCGGGCGGGAGTTCTCCGACGCGGTGATGGCGCTGGCCATGGGCGGGTACGCGGGCTTCCACACCACCACCCCGCCGACCGCGGCCAGCGCGTACGCGGTCTACTGGCCGGCCCTGGTGCCGCGGGCGGCGGTCGAGCAGGTGGCCGTGCTCCCGGACGGGTCCCGCCAGGTGATCCCGCACAGCCCGGCGGCCGCGGCCGGCTCGCCGGGCGGTGCGGGAGAGCCCGCCCCGGCCGCCGTTCCCGCTGGCTGGGGCCGCACCGTGCGGGCGCCGCTGGGCGCGGTGGCCGGCGCCCGTTCCGGGGACAAGGGCGGGAACGCGAACGTCGGGCTCTGGGCCCGCCACCCGGCGGCCTACCCCTGGCTGCGGGCCGAGCTGACCACCGGGCGGTTCCGCGAGCTGCTGCCGGAAGCGGCCGGGCTGGACGTGCAGCGGTACGAGCTGCCGAACCTGCACGCGCTCAACTTCGTGGTGGCCGGGCTGCTCGGCCGGGGCGTGGCCGCCACCGCCCGGCCCGACCCACAGGCCAAGGGCCTGGGCGAGTACCTGCGCTCCCGCTTCCTGGACATCCCGGCCAGCCTGCTGCCAGGGGAGCCGGGGTGACCGCGCCCGGCGGCGCCCGGGTCCGTGATCCGGGCCGGCGGGACAAGATCCTGGCCGCCGCCGCCGACCTGGTCGCCAGCCGCGGCTACCACGCGGTCAGCCTGGCCGACATCGGGGCGGCCGCCGGGATCGTCGGTTCTGGCGTCTACCGGCACTTCGGCAGCAAGTCGGCGATCCTGGACGCCCTGCTCGACCAGGCACTGGACCGGCTGCACGGCAACGCGGCCCGGGCCATGGCGTCGGCCGCCCCGGCCGGGCAGGTGCTGACCGCGCTGGTGGCCGACCATGTGGCGTTCGCCGTGGACGACCGGCGGCTGGTGCAGCTCTACCAGCGCGAGGTGCATACCCTGCCGGACGCCGACCGCCGCCGGCTCCGCCTGCGCCAGCGCGACTACATCGAGGAATGGGCGC
>DASQSC010000484.1:0-8691 GCA_035642555.1 Streptosporangiaceae bacterium
CGGTAGGCGCTCGCGACCTGGGGCGGCGTGTAGGAGACCTGCGCCGCCGCCGCGGCCGCCTCCGGGCTGCCGCCCGCGTGACGGAACTGCGCGCGCGCCTGCGGCCGGTCGTCCAGGCCGAGCACCGCGGTCACGATCCCGCCCAGCTCGGCCGGGATCCGCAGGCCGCCCTCGCGGTAGCGGTGCTCGGCCAGGCCCGGCTGGCCGCCCGGCCGCGGGCTGCGCACCAGCCGCAGCTGCGCCCCGAACGCCTCGGACAGGGCCGCCACCGTGCCCGCCACCGTGACCCGCCGCATCCCGGCGTCGGCGCCGGTGACCTCGATCCCGAAGCCGGCCAGTACCTCGCGCACCCGCGTGAGGTCGGCCGGATCGGTCCCGTGCCGCTCGGCCAGCTCCTCCCGGCTGAGCGTGGCCGGGCCGGTGACCAGTTCCGCCGGGAGCCCGGCGCGGCGGCTGGTGATCAGGGTCAGCTCGATCCGCTGCGACGCGTCGACCGGCCCGGCCGGCTCGGCCTGCGTCAGGCTGCTGCGCTCGCTGCCAGCCAGCGGCACGAATGACTGCTCGGTCATGCCCGTCTCCGCCCTTCTCGGTCCGTCCGGTTCATCCTGGGCGGCAAGTATGTCGCTTCTGCCCGGGCGATGGCGTGCCATTGACCATATCCGGGCCGCAGCAGGCCCGGTTATCTTTGGAACGGGAATGGCGCAACGGCGGCGGCACATTTGAGATGAGCATCTGCCACGCAGCCCCGGAATGGGCAGCGATGCCAGCGGCGATGAGCGATAACCGGATCACGCCGGGAGATAAGCCACGGAGCAGCGCGCTTTCTGTGCCCGGCGGTAAACAAAGGGGACGGGCAATGCCCGTCCCCTTTGCGCGGCCAGCCGCGGGAGCGGCGTCAGGCGGTGACCCGCTGGCCGGGAGCGGGGGCACCGGTCACCTCGAGCCGGTGCACGACGTTCTCCGTGGTGACCTCGTGCGCCGTCAGGTCCGCCAGCGCGACCGCGGCCAGGGCAATCGCATCGGCGAGGACCAGCCAGGTCAGCGTCGTTCCGGTGAAGATGAGCGCGGCGCTCAGGGACCACAGCGCGATCAGCCCGGCCAGGCCGTGACCGATCCGCCAGCCGGTGCTCCTGGCCACCGCCAGGCTGGCCATGGCCAGCACCGCGAACCCGGTCGACACCCCGAACCCGAGCCAGCCGGCCACCGGCGGCGAGAACGCGAGCGCGGCGGCGACCAGGAACGCGCCTCCGGTCATCAGCGCGATATCGGTGGCGAACCGGGAACTGAGCTTCATGACGAGCATCCTCCTCTGGGCGCCATTTGTGATGGCGTTAACCCATGTCGCGGACAGCGGGTCGGACGGTCCCAGGGGTAATGGGCCGCCCGGCTCGTCGTGTTTCCCGTTTCTCGGGAAAACCGGTCAGTACAACTTGGCCGGGCGCGCCGGTATGCCGCGAGCTCAATGTGATCTGGATCACACTCGCGCCTTTCCGCGCGAATGGCGCCGGCTCCGGCCTCCGGTCGATCACGCGCGCGCCCGGCGCCCCGGCAGGGTCAGTTCCCGAGTTCGGGGCGCGGCTGGCCGGGACCGGCAGCCGGCGGCGCGCCGGCGCGAGCCTTGCGCACCACCCCCGCGCCCCCCATCAGCGCGAACCCGACTACCCGGAGCCTCGGGGCGCCGGGCACGCCGGGGCCCTTGGCCCGGCTGTCGAAGCCGCCCATGATGCCCACTCCCGAGACATCCACGTCGATGTCCTCGGACACGGTGATGCTCACGCCCCCGCACAGCGCGAACACCACGATCGTGACCTCGGGCTGGCTGAACCGCGCCTCCCGCAGGTCCAGCTCGACCCCGCCCATGATGGCCACGGCGGTGTAGCGGGGCGGGACCACCCAGTGGCCAGACCGGGTAGCGCCGCTCAGGACGGCCACCGACACGCTGGCAGACGGCGTGCCACCGAGCCGGTCCGGCGGGAACCGGCCCGCCGCGGCGGGCACCGACGGCGCCACCACTCCCGGCCCGGGCAGGTCGGCCGTGACCGCTTCCAGGTCACCGTAGGTCACGGCCGCGTAGACCTGGGTCAGCCGCTCGTCGAGCTCATCGAGCCGGAGCCGGCCGTCGGCGACCGCCGCCCGCACGATTTCGGCCGCCTGCTCACGCTCGGCATCGGATACCCGGAGCTGGCGCCGTCCGGCCGGATCGGGGGAATTGCCCACCTGGCAACCATAGCCACCGGACCGGCTTTCCGCCCGGACTGGTAATGACGCCTCACGTGCCCGGCGGCGCGAGCGCCGGCTGCGGGATAGTCGCGGCCGGCCCGCCGAGGTAGGCCGCCGCCAGCGCCTCGGCCAGGGCCGGGACCCCGAACCGGTCGCCGAGCCTGGCGCGGGCGGCGGCGGCCATCCTGGCCGCGTCCGCGGGCGAGTCGAGCAGGTACCCGATGGCCCCGGCGAGCTGGTCCGGCCGCTGCGGCGGCACCAGCAGCCCGGTCACCCCTGGCACCACCACGTCCCCGACCGCGTTGACCGCCGTCGCCACCACCGGGACCCCGCACAGCATGGCTTCCACCACCACGGTGGGCAGGCCCTCGTACCGGCTGGGGAGGGCGAACACGTCGAAGGCCGGGAGCAGCGCGGCCACGTCGGCCCGCTCCCCGGCCAGCACCACCCGGGGCGAGGGCCGGGCGGCGGCCAGCCGGCTGATGCGGGCGGCGAGCTCGCCGTCCCCGACCCAGACCCCGGTCACGTCCGGGCGTCCTAGCCGGGCGAGGGCGGCCAGGAAGTCTTCCGGCGCCTTCTGGTAGGTGAGCCGGCCAACCGTCCCGACCACGGTGGCGTCCGGCGGCAGGCCGAGCGCGCGGCGGGCGCGCTCGCGGGCCACCGGGTCGCGCGCGGGCAGGCCGCCGCCGGGCCCGGCCGGCTCGTCCACCGCCACGCCGATGGTGCGGATCCGCTCCGGCGCGATCAGGCCGCGGCGCACCGCCTCCACCGCCACCCCCGTGCCCACGCACAGAGCCACGTCCGTGATCCGCCCCAGCCGCCGCTCGATCGCGACGTAGGCGCCGCGGCGGCCGGCCGACTGGAACTCATGGAACGGGAAGCCGTGGTAGGTGTGCACGATCCTGGGCACCCCGGCGCGGCGCGCGGCCAGCCGGCCCAGCGCTCCGGCCTTGGCGGTGTGGGTGTGCACCACGTCGAACCGCCCGGGCCCGGCCAGGGACCGCAGCCGCCGCAGCGCCAGCAGGTCGTTGCCGGGGTCGATGGGATGCCGCAGCGACGGCTCCACGACGACCGCCAGCCCCGCGGCGCGCGCCTCGGGGAGCAGCTGGCTGCTGCTGCCGGCGATGATCGTCACCTGGAACCGGTCCGGGTCCAGCGCCTGCGCGCCCCGCAGCGCGAGCACCCCGGCCCCGCCCTCCAGCCGGGTGATAATCGTGGCGACCCGTAGCGGGCGGGGGACGGCCCCGCTCCCGGTCACCCGCCCGGCTCCTGCTGGTGCAGGCCTGCGGCCCGCGCCACCCGGACCGCTTCCAGGCGGCTGTGCACGTCCAGCTTGGCGAAGATGTTGCGGGTGTGGGTGCGGACGGTGTCGGTCGAGATCATCAGGTCCTGGGCGATCTGCCGGCCGCGCTTGCCCGCCATCATCCCGATCAGCACGTCCCGCTCGCGGGGGCTGAGCATATCGAGCGCGTCGCCGTCCTCGCGGGCCCGCCGGATGTCCGCCCGCAGCTCGCGCATGATCTCGCCCAGCATGTCCGGCGGCCACCAGGACTTGCCCTCATACACGCCGCGCAGCACGGTCTCCAGCTCGGCCGCCCCCTGTTCCTTGGCGACCCACGCGTGCACCCCGATCCGGGCGGCCTCGATCGCGTGGGACAGGTCATGGTCGGAGCTGAGCACGACCAGCTTGGCCTCGGGCCGGGCAGCCATGATCGCCCGCAGCGTCTCCCCCACCGCGGAGCCGAGCGGCTCGACCTCGATCGTGATCACATCCGGCCGGACGCCCTGGACGATGTCGAGCAGGCTCGGATCGGTGGTGGTGCACCGCCCCGCCACCCACAGGTCCATGGCGGACGAGAGGCGCGACGCGAGCGCCTCCGTCACCATCAGATGATCATCGATCAGCAGCAGCCGCAATGGGCTCATCTGCTGATAATGCATGATCAGGACAGCCTCGTCCTCATCCAGATGCATGAGGACCATCTCCTGCGAATTGCGGAGCCAGCGCCGCCGCGGGCTCGAGCGGTACCGGGCGCGGTTGCCTGGCCGGGCTCTGCCAGCGGCCGTCCGACCTGGACAGGAAGGCGAGCGGGATCGCCCACAGCCCCAGCACCGCGTCGAGCACCCGCAGCACCGGGAACAACGGCGCGAACAGCAGCATCCGCGGCTGCCGCTCGATGATCGCCACGATCACCGTCATCGCCAGGTCCGGCAGCAGCACCCCGAAGGCGATCGTTGTCAGCTTCATGTGCGCGGCCAGGGTGACGTACACCAGGCCGAACCCGGGCCAGGTGGCCGCGCCGGCGACCAGGTCCGGCATGGCCAGGATCAGCAGCAGCGGCGGCAGCACCAGGAAGATGAGGCTGGCCGTGAGCAGCTCCGCCACCAGCAGGAAGAGCATGGCCGTGAACAGGTTGCAGCGGAGGCGGTGCCGCCGGATGGTCTGCCAGAACCCCAGCGCCCAGCGCCGGGTCTGGCGGATGTAATCACGCAGGTTATCCGGGTCCTGGGTGATCGCGACCGCGCCCAGCGTGAACCCGACCTTCCCGAGCCGCTTCTGGTAGACCTCGAACGTCATGTTGAAGTCCTCGATCACCAGCCCGGGCGGGTTGATGTCGATCGCCGGCAGCACGTCGGCCCGGTACATGCTGGCGAACCCGGGGACGATGTGGGTGGCGTTGACGTGCAGCGAGGTCTGGCCGAACTTCAGCACCCGCTGGCCGATCGCGTAGATCCGGCGCCGGTGCCCCACCAGCAGCTGCCCGGCCCCTGACAGCCGCCGGTCGGTCGCCACCCGGACCGCGCCCGCCACAGCCACCACGTCCGGGTTGTCGAAGAACGGCAGCGCGGCGGCGAAGTAGCCCGGCTCCACCCTGGTGTCCGCGTCCAGCAGCATGATCACCGGGTACCGGTCCAGCAGCCGGAACCGGCGGATGGCCTCGGCGAGGGCGCCGGCCTTGCCGACGTTCCGCGCGGTCTCGATCACCCTGGCGCCGGCCGCCAGGGCCTGCGCCACCGTGTCGTCGGTGGACGCGTCCGACACCACATGCACGTTCCGCGGCGGGACCAGCTCGGTGATCGCCTGCAGGCTCTCCCCGATGATCGCCCCCTCGTTGTGCGCTGGCACGAGCACGGCCACGTCGCTGACCGTCAGCCCGCCCCTGCGACCGGCGTACCGCGGGGCGCGCCGCCCGCGGCGGGCCGGGCTGGCCCCGGCCTGGCCGGCGGCGGGCCTGGCCGGGCCCGCCGCGGGCGCTGCCGCCACCTGCCGCCGGCCGGCCAGCCTGCGGCGTGCCCGGGAGGTCATGGTGCCAAGCAGCCGGCACAGCCCGACCGAGCCCCACAGCCCGAAGTTGAGCCCGAAAACCAGCAGCGCCATCCCCCACCACGGCATCGTCATGGCGAGCCGCCCGGAGCCGAGGCCGGCCGCGCCGCCGGCGCCTGCGACAGGGCTGACCAGGTGCCCGGCGCGGCGTGCCCGTACATCCACCAGAACACGCCGCCGGCGCCTGCCTGCCGCGCCACCCGGTACTTCGCGGCCGAGCTGGCGGGGTTCTCGAACCAGACCTGGTGCGGGCGGCCAGCGGCGTCGGTGTAGGAGAACCAGGGCGACTGGCTGGCGGTGTCGTAGCGGATCCGGGCCGAGTGCTCGCGGGCCAGGCTGACCGCCTGCTGCCAGCTGATGCCCTGGCCGTGGCCGGCCACCCAGTCATAGCCGTAGAGCGGGATCCCGAGGATGATCTTGGAGACCGGGATCTGGCTGCGGGCGTACCCGAGCACCGAGCGCACCCAGCCGATCGGGGCGACCGGTCCGGGCGGTGAGCTCGCCCAGTGGTTGTCGTAGGCCATCAGCCGCACCTGATCGGCCGCCCGGCCGATCGCGGCGTAATCCTGTGCCGCGTTCCGCGGCCCGTACCCGCCGTTGCTGGTCTTGGCGAACACCGCGACCGAGAGGATCTTCCCGTGCGCGTGCAGGGCCGCGGCCAGCCCGGTGACGTAGGTGGTGAACGCCTGCCGGTCGGCTGCCTGCAGCTCCTCGTAGTCGATGTCGATGCCGGCATAATCGTGCTGCCGGACCAGCGCCACGATCGCCGCGATCTGCTGCCGCATCAGCGCCGGGTCGTGCAGCACCCGGGCCACCGGCTGGTAGGCCCAGTTGCCGCCGGTGATGTTCGCGATCGAGGGCACGATGCGAAGCCCCTCGGCCCGGAGCCGTCCGATGCTGCTGGCCACCGCCGCGGCCTGGCCGCGCCCGTACTGGGGGCCGACCTGGCCGCCGGGGGCCAGCCCGTAGATCCAGGGCGAGGCCTCGGTGAAGTCGTGCCGGTGCGAGGCGACCACGGACGTGCCGTTGCCGATGCTCCAGTACGGCAGCGACGCCACCGACACCCGGGGCGGTGCGGCCGGCCCGGAGCCCGCGAGCACCGTCACCGCGGTCAGCCCCGCCGCCAGCAGCGCGGCGGCCGCGGCCAAGACGGCCGCGAGCCTGCCGCGCCGTCGGCGCGAGCCCCCGGGGCCCCGCCGGGCGCGCGGGCTGCTGGTGCCCGTCCCCGCCGGCTGGGCGGCGGTGATCACTGGCTGCCTGCTGTTATCCACTGTTGTGCCCCATCCGCTGTCACAAAGCGCAGGCCGCGCCCTGGAGCGCAGCCTGCTCGGCGATCACCGACCGGAGGATGTCCTCCAGCGACCGGGTGGCGGCGAAGCCGACCAGTCCGGCCGCCAGCGAGCAGTCGGGCACCCGGCGCATCATGTCCTCGTAGCCGGGGCCGAGCGCCGCCAGGTAGGTCTGGCGCTTGATGCCGCTGTCCGAGCCGGTCAGCGCGATCACCCGGTGGGCCAGCTCGCAGATCGACACCTGCTCCGAGCTGCCGAGGTTGACCGCCTGGCCGGCCGCCGGGTCGCAGTCGATGAGCGCCACCACCGCCGGGATGACGTCGGCCACGTGGCAGAAGCACCGCACCTGCTCCCCGGTGCCGAACACCGTGAGCGGCTCGCCCGCCAGGGCCTGCCGCACGAACCGCGGGATGACCATGCCGTACCGCCCGGTCTGCCGCGGCCCCACGGTGTTGAAGAACCGGGCGATGACCGCCCGCAGGCCCTTCTCCCGCACGTAGGCGTCGACCAGGCTCTCGTCGATGGCCTTGGCCTCGGCGTAGCTCCAGCGCGACCGCAGCGGAGATCCGGCCACCCGGTCGTCGTCCTCGCGCAGCCCCGCCTTGTCGTTCTTGCCGTAGATCTCGCTGGTGGAGGCGACCAGCAACCGCGCGCCAGCCTGGTAGGCGGCCTCGACCACGTTCTCGGTGCCGTGGATGTTGGTGCGCAGCGCCGCCAGTGTGCGGTCGCGGATCACGAACGATCCCACGGCCGCCGCCAGGTGGAACACCCGGTCCGCCCCCTCGGCCAGCTCGCTCACCAGCCGCTGGTCCAGGATCGAGCCCTCTACCAGGCGGAACGAGGGATGCCCGGCCACCTCCGCCAGGTTGGCCGCCCGGCCCGTGCTCAGGTCGTCCAGGCCCACCACCTCGTGCCCGGCCGCCAGCAGCGCCTCGGTCAGGTGGGAGCCGATGAATCCGGCAGCGCCGGTGACGAGTGACTTCACCGGGCACCAGCCCCTTCCGAGGCCCTGCCCCCGGTGCCTGCCACCGCGGGCACCGGCTGGGCCGGCGTGGCCGGAACCCGGGCCCGCCGCCGGGACGCCGCCGCCAGTCGCTCGTACAGGTCGTCGATGCGGCCGGTGACCGCCTCGATGCCGTAGGCCTCCTCGACGGCCGGGACGGTCTGGCGCGGCCGGCGGCCGCGCGCGACCTCGCTGGCCAGCGCCTCGGCCATCCCGGGCACGGTGCCTGGCACCTGCCGCGCCCGGCCGCAGGTGTCGAGGCCGATCAGCGCGGGGCAGGTGGTGTACAGGGCCGGGGCCCCGTTCGCCAGCGCCTCCAGCACCGACAGCCCGAACGTCTCCTGCGCCGAGGACGCGACGAACAGGTCCAGGGCGGAGAGCATGGCGGCCACGTCGTGCCGTTCGCCGGTGAAGACGATCCGGTCCGCCGCTCCGCTGGCCGCTGCGACGCCGGCCAGGTGCGCCTGCTCGTCGCCCTTGCCGATGATCATCAGCTTGGTCTTGCCGTCCAGCAGCGGCGCGGCGGCCTCGATCACCAGGTCGAACCGCTTGTTGGGGTCGAGGCGGCCCAGCACCCCGATCACGTAGTCGCTGGCGGCCAGGCCGAACTCGGCCCGGATCCGGCTGCGCGCCGCCCGGTCGAAGGCCACCCGCTGCAGGTCCAGGCCGTTGGGGATGACCGTCACCCGGCGCGGGTTCACGCCCCACTTGACCATCCGGTCCCTGACCGTCTCCGACACCGCGATGGTGGCCGCGGAAGCCCGCTCGGTCGCCAGGTACAGGGCCCGCACACCGGCGGTCATCCGGCGCCGTTCGAGGTGGGTCTCGCCGATCGAGTGCTCGGTGCTGACCAC
>DASQSC010000485.1:0-6078 GCA_035642555.1 Streptosporangiaceae bacterium
GTTCTGCCGGGAGGCGCTGGCGGCGTTCAAGCGCCCCCGGTCGGTGCTGACGGTGACCGCGCTGCCGAAGACCGCCACCGGGAAGATCCAGCGGGTCGTGGTCCGCGACCAGGTCGCCGCCGCGCTCGGGAAGGAGCCGGCCGCGGGCGCGGCGCAGCTGTGATTCGGGCGGTGAAGGTGCACGCCCGCGCCCTACAGTGAGGGCATGAAGCTCGGTTTCGGAGCGCCCGTCGCTGGCGCCTGGGCGACCCCGGACAACCTGTCGGCCTTCGCGGCCCGGGCCGAGGCTGCCGGGTACGCCACGCTGTGGACGTTCCAGCGGCTGCTGGTGCCGGAGGGCTCGGCGATGGAGCCGGTCTACCACAGCGTGCTCGACCCGATGGTCACGCTCGGCTACCTGGCCGCGGCCACGACCAGGATCAGGCTCGGCACCGCGGTGGTGAACGCCCCCTACCTCTCCCCCGCGGTGCTCGCCAAGCAGGCGGTCACGGCGGACGTGCTCTCGTCCGGGCGGGCGGAGCTGGGGCTGGGCCTTGGCTGGCTGCCGCAGGAGTTCACGGCGGCGGGCGCGGCCATGGACCGGCGCGGGGCCAGGACCGAGGAGTACATCGCGGTGCTGCGTCACCTGTGGGCGGGGGCCGGGGACGAGTTCCGCGGCGAGTTCTATCAGGTCCCGGCCGGCTGGGTGGCGCCGCGGCCGGTGCAGCGGCCGGGCCCGCCGGTGCTGCTCGGCGGCAGCGTCCCGCGCGCACTGCGCCGGGCAGGACGGCTGGCCGACGGCTGGCTCACCTCCAGCCGCGCCGACCTGTCCCGCATCGCCGAGGGAATCGCGGAGGTCAGGTCCGCAGCGGCGGGGGCGGGCCGGGATCCAGCGGCGGTCCGGATCATCTGCCGCGGGGTGGTGCGGGCCGGCAGCCCGGTGACGGTGCCCGAGGGGGGCGGGCGGGTGCTGCTGTCCGGCAGCATCGACGACATCCGCGCCGACACCAGGTGGCTGGCCAGCCAGGGGGTCACCGAGCTGTTCTACGACCTCAACTGGGACCCGCTGGTCGGGGCGCCCGACGCGGACCCGGCGGGCGCGGCGGCCCGGGCGGAGGAGATCCTCGAAGAACTGGCCCCTTCCCGGCAGGCCGCCCCGGGCGGCGCCGGGCAGGTGCGGGCCGCCGGGGACGGGTAAGAAGATCACTAGCGGGAGCGGTTGGCGCACCGAGGAGGTGAGCGGCGGCATGACCGAGGAGGCTGTCTCCTACCGGGCTGCCGTGCCCGGCTCTCCCGTGTTCAGCAGCAGCGGGCGCGAGATCGGCACCCTGGAGCACGTGCTCGAGTTGCCCGCCGGCGGCTTCGACGGGATTGTCATCGCGACCGACTGGGGGCTGCGGTTCATCGCCGCCGACCAGATCGAGCTGATTACCATCCGCCATATCCGCATCCTGATGGATGACGCCGAGGCCGCCCGGCTGCCGCCGCCGGAAGGCGCGGCGGTGTACCGGGTGAGCGCGCTCGACGAGATCGGTGAGTCGCTGCACGAGCGGCTGGGCCAGATGTTCCGCCGCCCGCACTGGATGCAGGACTAGCGCGTGTCCCGCAGATCATCAGCCTGCTCGCGACGGCCAAGTCCTACGGGACACGCCCTGACCGCAGCCTCCGCCCGCGCGCCGGTCCCCCTAAGGTTGGCCAGGTGGGACCCGTTCCCGGCCGCACGCTCACGGGCACGCCGGCCCGGCTGCCCGCCGGGCGCGGCCGCCGCGGGCGGCTGCTGGCAGCCGGAGCGGTCGCGTTCGGCCTGGTGCTGGCCAGCTACCTCGGTTACCGGCTGAGCCACCCGCTGCGCGCCACGATCGACCCCGTGGACCTGGCGGTATACCGGGACGGCGGCCTCATCGTCCGGCACGTGCGCCCGGCCTACCGGCCGGGCCTGGCCGCGCCGCTGTACCAGTGGACCGGTCTCGGCCGGCTGGCGCTGAAGTTCACCTACCCGCCGTTCGCGGCGGTGGTGTTCGCGGTGATCTCGTTCGTGCCGTGGCCGGTGCTGCCCGGCCTGAGCGTGGCGGCGGGCATCGCCTGCCTGGTGGCGGCGCTGTGGTCGGTGTTCGGCGGGCTCGGCTACGCCGGCCGCGCCCGGCTCGGCGCCGCGCTGCTGGCCGCCGCGGCCGTGTTCTGGGCCGAGCCGGTGATCCGCACGCTGTACCTGGGCCAGGTCAACCTGGCGCTGCTGGCGCTGCTGATGTGGGACCTGTGCCAGTCCGGAGCGGGTGCCCGCCGCTGGTGGCGGGGCTCCGGGGTGGGAATCGCCGCCGGCATCAAGCTCGTCCCGCTGATCTTCGTCCCGTACCTGCTGCTGACGCGGCGGTTCCGGCAGGCGGGGATGGCGGCCGCCGGGTTCGCGGTCACCATGGCGATCGGCGCCGCGTTCCTGCCCGCCGACTCGGGCCGGTGGTGGCTGGGCGGCCTGTTCCTGGACGGGGAACGGACCGGGTTCCCTGGCTGGGCGGGGAACCAGTCGCTGCGCGGGCTCATCACCAGGCTGGCTGGCAGCGCGGCGGCGGCCCGGCCGGCCTGGCTGGCGGCGGCCGCCGTGGCCGCGGTCGCTGGCCTGGCCTGCGCAGTGCTGCTGGACCGGGCGGGCCAACAGGTCGCGGGGGTGCTGGCCGCCGCCCTGACCGGGCTGCTGGTGTCGCCGGTGAGCTGGGACCACCACTGGGTGTGGGTGGCGCCGGGGGCGGCGGTGGCGGCGCATTACGCGATCCGGGCGGCCGCCGGAGGCCAACGCTGGCGGGCGGCCGGGCTGTGGACGCTGGCGGCCGGGCTGCTGGCGGTGTTCGGGGCGTGGCCGGGCACCCTGGTGGGCGGGACCGGGGGCGCCGGGCCGTTCCGGTTCGGCCTGCTCTGGCAGCCGCCTAATACCAGCCCCGCCGTGTACAACCGGCTCGGTGACCGGCCGTGGTTCGCCGAGTACCACTGGCACGGCAGCCAGCTGCTGACCGGCAACGCGTTCGTGCTCGCCGGCCTGGCACTGCTGGCGGTGCTGGTGGCGGTGGCGCTGAGCCAGGTGGCCGCCGCCCCGGATGCGCTATCCTCTCCGGCATGAGGAACGACACCCGCCCCAGCGGCGCGCCGGACGCGCGCCCGGCCGGTCTCGTGCCGGAGGCGCGGTCTGCGAGCCCAGTGCCCGCCAGGCCCTCGCTTGACGGTCTCGAGGAGAAGTGGTCCCGCCGGTGGGACGAGTCCTCCGTAGTACAGGTTTGACCCAGGCAGGCCCCGGGACGAGGTCTATGCCATCGACACGCCCCCGCTGACGGTCAGCGGGAAGCTCCACATCGGGCACGTCTGCTCGTTCACCCACACCGACACGGTCGCGCGGTTCCAGCGCATGCGCGGCAAGGACGTGTTCTACCCGGTCGGGTGGGACGACAACGGGCTGGCCACCGAGCGCCGGGTGCAGAACTACTTCCACGTCCGGTGTGACCCCTCGCTCCGCTACGATCCCGGCTTCGTGCCGCCCGCCAGCCCGGACGGCGAGCCGGTGGCGGTGTCCCGGGCCAACTTCGTCGCCCTCTGCCGCCGGCTGACGGAACTGGATGAGCAGGCGTTCGAGGACGCATGGCGGCGGCTGGGGCTGTCGGTCGACTGGTCCGCCAGTTACCGGACGATCGGTGACACCGCGCGCGCCGTCTCGCAGCGGGGGTTCCTGCGGAACCTGGCCCGGGGCGAGGCCTACCTCGCCGAAGCGCCCACGCTGTGGGACGTGAGCTTCCAGACCGCGGTGGCGCAGGCCGACCTGGAGGACCGGGAGATCACCGGCGCCTACCACCGGATCAGGTTCCGGCGGCCGGACGGCGGCGAGGTGCTGGTTGCCACCACCCGCCCGGAACTGCTCCCGGCCTGCGTGGCGCTGGTCGCCCATCCCGCTGACCAGCGGTACGCCGGGCTGATCGGGAGCGCCGTGACCACGCCGCTGTTCGGGGCGGAGGTGCCGGTGCTGGCGCACCGCCTGGCCGACCCGGCCAAGGGCACCGGCATCGCCATGGTGTGCACGTTCGGCGACACCACCGACATCGCCTGGTGGCGGGACCTGCGGCTGCCTGCCCGGCCGGTGCTGGGCCGGGACGGCCGGCTCCTGCCATGCCCGCCGGCCGCGATCACCAGCCGGGCGGGACGTGCCGCGTACCGGAACCTGGCGGGCGAGACCGTGACCGCGGCCAGGCGGCGGGCGGCCGCGCTACTGCGGGCCAGCGGCGACCTGGACGGCGAGCCGGAGCCGGTCCGGCACCCGGTCAAGTTCTACGAGAAGGGCAGCCGGCCGCTGGAGATCGTCACCACCCGGCAGTGGTACCTGCGCAACGGCGCGCTTGACGAGGCGCTCCGCGGCGCGCTGCTCGCCCGCGGCCGGGAGCTCAGCTGGCATCCGCCGCACATGCGCGCCCGCTACGAGAACTGGGTGAACGGGCTGTCCGGTGACTGGCTGGTGAGCCGGCAGCGGTTCTTCGGGGTGCCGATCCCGGTCTGGTACCCGCTCGACGACGAGGGCCAGCCGCGCTACGACGCCCCGATCGTCCCGGCCGACGGCGCGCTCCCAGCCGACCCGCTGGCGGGCCCGCCGCCCGGCTACGCGGAGGAGCAGCGCGGCAAGCCTGGCGGTTTCACCGGCGACCCGGACGTGATGGACACCTGGGCGACCTCGTCGCTGACCCCGCAGATCGCGGCGGCCGCGGCCGCTGGCGGTGAGGGTGACGGGGCGCTGGACCGCGTCTTCCCGATGGACCTGCGGCCGCAGGCGCACGAGATCATCCGCACCTGGCTCTTCTACACCGTGCTCAGGTCGCAGCTGGAATACGGGGTGCTGCCGTGGCGGCATGCCGCGATCTCGGGCTGGGTGCTCGACCCGGATCGCAAGAAGATGTCCAAGTCGGCGGGGAACGTGGTCACGCCGATGGACTCGCTGCGCCAGTACGGCAGCGACGCGGTCCGGTACTGGGCGGCCAGCGCCCGGCTCGGGGTCGACGTGACGTTCGACCCGGCGCAGCTCAGGGTCGGCCGCAGGGTCGCGGTCAAGATCCTGAACGCGAGCCGGTTCGTGCTCGGCGCGGCGGCCCCCGGCCCGGGCGGGCCGGACGCCGCGGCGGAACTGCGGGCGGCGGTCACCGCGCCGCTCGACGCCGCCATGCTCGCCCGGCTGGCCCAGGTGATCAGCGGGTGCACCCGGTCGTTCGAGGCGTATGACCATGCGGGCGCGCTGGCGGCGGCAGCGGAGTTCTTCTGGTCGTTCTGCGACGACTACCTGGAGCTGGTGAAGGACCGCGCCTACGCCGAGCGCGGGGACGCCCCGGCTGCCTCCGCCCGGGCGGCGCTGCGGCTGGCCCTGTCCGCGGTGCTGCGGCTGTTCGCGCCGTTCCTGCCGTTCGTCACCGAGGAGGTGTGGTCGTGGTGGCAGCCCGGCTCCGTGCACCGGGCCGCCTGGCCGGCCCCGGCGGAGGTGCAGGCCGCCCGCCCGGCCGACCCGGCGGTGCTGGCCGCGGCGGCCGCCGCGATCGCGGCGGTCCGCGGCGCCAAGTCAGCGGCCCGGCAGCCTTTGCGGGCACCGGTGCGGGCATTGGTGGTCACGGCCCCCGCGGCGGAGCTGGACGCGCTGGCGGCGGCCCTGCCCGATGTCACCGCGGCGGGCCGGGTGGGCCGCGCCGAGCTCCGGCCGGGCGGCGAGGCGGAGCCCCGCTACGAGGTGACCTGGTAGCGCAGCACGGATGCGCGGGTTAGTGACACTCTTAGCGGTATGAGGAATGCGCCGGTGATGTGATGCGCCGGCCGGCCGGTGGGTTCCTCGCCCGGAGGATGAGCGCTGCGGGGCCGCTGCTCGGCAGCGTGATGCTCACCGCCTTCATCGCGGCCGCGCTGGTGAGCACGCTGGCCGGGTTCGACCTGCAGGTCCTGCCGCAGGCCGTGCACTGGCACCTGGCGCGGTCACGCATGTCCATCGCGGTCATCGGGGTGGGGAACGCGAGCGCGTCCCGGGCCGGCACGGCCGCGATCCGCCGGCTGGCGGGAACGGCCATGGCGGGCGCCGGCTACCGGCTGGACGGGGCG
>DASQSC010000486.1:0-3020 GCA_035642555.1 Streptosporangiaceae bacterium
TCCAGGGCAGGCCCTGCGGCGCGAGATCCCGGTCCGCTACTACCTGTTCGACGTGCTGTACCTGGACGGCCAGGACCTGCGGCCGCGGCCGCTGCGGGAGCGCAAGCGGATCCTGCGCGGGCTGCTGTCCTACCGCGACCCGCTGCGCTTCACCGGGCACCGGCTGCACGACGGCGAGGCGTACTGGCAGTACGCCTGCCGCCACGGCTGGGAGGGCGTCATCGCCAAGCGCGCCGGGGCCCCGTACCGGAGCGGCCGGAGCCGGGACTGGCTCAAGTTCAAGTGCGAGAACGCGCAGGAGTTCGTCATCGGCGGCTACACCGATCCGCGGGGATCCCGCTCCGGGCTGGGCGCGCTGCTGCTCGGCTACTACGACCCCGGCGGCGTGCTCGCCTACGCGGGCAAGGTGGGGACCGGCTTCGACCAGCGCACGCTGCGCAAGCTGCACTCGGCGCTGGCGCCGCTGGAGCGGGACCGGCCCCCGTTCGGCCGTGGCGAGCTGCCCCGGCCCCGCGGCGTGCACTGGGTGGAGCCGCGGCTGGTCGGCGAGGTCGGGTTCACCGAGTGGACCAGGGACGGCCAGCTGCGCCACCCCAGGTTCCAGGGCCTGCGGGACGACAAGGAGCCGGGCGAGGTGGTACGCGAGATCCCGGCCGCGGTTAGCGGCAGGGACCGCGGGTAGCGGCCCCGCGATGGCTCCCGCCCGCGCCCGGCCGCCCGCCGGTGACAAGCCGCCCGCCCGTGACAAGCCGGCCGCACCGAGCGCGTCCGCGCGCGACCGGAGGGTGGCCCGGGCACTGCTGGACCGCTGCGGCCGGTCGTTCGCTGCGGAAGCGGGCATCCGGCTGGCCGACCGGCCGGCCCCGCTGTACCAGCTGCTGGTGCTGGCGACCCTGCTGAGCGCCCGGATCTCGGGCGAGATCGCGGTGGCGGCGGCCAGGGAGCTGTTCGCAGCCGGCTACCGTACCCCGGCCGCCATGTCGGCGGCGAGCTGGCAGGACCGGGTGGACGCGCTCGGCCGGGGCCATTACCGGCGTTACGACGAACGCACCGCCACCATGCTCGGCAATGCCGCCGAGCTGCTGTCCCGCCGCTGGCGGGGGGACCTGCGGCGGCTGCACGCCGAGGCGGGCGGCGACGCCGGCCGGGCCGCGTCGCTGCTGACGGAGTTCCCCGGCATCGGGCCCGCCGGCACCGACATCTTCCTGCGCGAGGCGCAGGCGGTCTGGCCGGATCTGGCACCGCACTTCGACGCCCGGGTGCTGGCGGGCGCGGAGCGGCTCGGGCTGCCCGGCCGGCCGCAGGAACTGGCCGCCCTGGCTGGCCGGAGCGAGGACCTGCCACGGCTGGCGGCCGCCCTGGTGCGGGTGGCGCGGGACGACCGGGCCGCCGCGGAGATCACCGCCAGCACCGGTTGACCCCGGGAGCTGAATCAGCCGGCTGTCACTTCGCCTGCTCGGCTGCCACCGCCATTCCGCTGGCGGTACCGGGCAGCGCGGGCTCCAGCACGTACCACCCGGCGCGGGCAAACCCGGTGACGCAATAGGCGCCGCCCATCGCCCCGCCGAGCACGTCCCGCACCGCGCGCCGCCAGGCCAGGGACAGGCCTGGGTCCTCGCGCCGGGTCCGCTCGATGTCGGAGGGAATGGCGCAGGCCAGCGGCCCGCCGCCGGCCGGGTCGGCGCGCACCGGCGCGCCCCGCTCATCGGGCCGCAGCACCAGGCGGGCGCTGGGCGGCGGGCCGCCGGGGCCGGCTGCCCGGTGACCGCGCGGCAGCAGCCGGGTTAGCTGCCAGTCGGCCAGCAGCCGGTCGCTCCCCTGGCCGGCGTTGATGCCGTCGGACATGTCACCGTAGAAGTCCGGCAGGTACATCGTGGCCCGCGCGCCGAGCTTGGTCAGATTGAAGTAGGCGTTGCGGGCCACGAGCGGGTCGAAGGTCCAGGTGATCCGCTCGATCCCGCGCGACAGCGCCCACGCGCGCTGGTGCAGCTTGAGCGCGAACCCGACGTGGCGGCCCCGAGCCGCCTGCGCCACCCCGGCGATGTGCGAGTGCAGGTGAGCAGTGCCGAGCTCGGCAGTCTCCCGGGTGAGAAATCCCGCCGCCGCTCCGAGCAGTTCCCCGTCGCTGCCGAAGGCGCCGGCGGTATAGCCCCCGATCAGCGACAGGGTGCGCGTCACATGGGCCGGCAGCGGCGGCTGGCCCGGCTGCGTCGACCAGATGTCCGACAGCAGCCGCTCCACGTCGTGATGCTCGGAGGAGAGGGCCAGTTCCCTGACCGAGACGTCGCTCGCCGCGGCTGCCGCGTCCGCGTCGGCCTGAGCCCGCCCGGCCGCGCCGTCCGCGCCGTCCGCGCCGGGCCCCGAAGATGTCACGATGCCACGATTCCCGCCGCACCCCGCCCTTCTCATCGTCGCGGGGTCAGAAGTGGGACAGATGCTCTTGTGCCCTCAGACAACTGGCCGATGGCCGGGCCTCCAGTGCCATCAGGATGAGCCAGGCGGGTCAGCCCGATCAGCCGGATGCGCTCCGCCGCAGGATCAGCCGGATGAGCCCGGCAGCGAGGGCCGCGCGCTCCGGCATGGCGGTCACCGACGCCCATTCGCCCTCAGCGTGGGCGTTGCCGCCGACCGCGCCCAGCCCGTCCAGGGTCTCGACGCCCGCCGCGGCGGTGAAGTTACCGTCGGATCCGCCGCCGACCGACACGCCGCGCGGCGCCGGCAGGCCCAGCTCGGCGGCGGCCCGGGCGGCCAGCGTGAACAGGCCGCGTGAGCACTCCGGTTCCAGCGGCGGGACCTTCATGCCCGGTGCCAGGGCAAGCGTGGCCCCGGTCACGGCCGGGCGCAGGCCGCGCAGCGCCGCGTCCACCCGGTCCTGCTCGGCCAGGGTCGCCGCTCGCACGTCGACGGCCACCGACGCCTCAGCCGGGACGACGTTGGCTGCCGTTCCCGCGCTGATCACGGTGGGGGTCACCGTGGTCCCGGCGGCGGGATCGGCGAGGACGGCGATGGCGAGCACCTGG
>DASQSC010000487.1:0-7612 GCA_035642555.1 Streptosporangiaceae bacterium
GCAGGAGCTGCGGGCCGATGCCGAGATCGTGGCCGCGGCGGTCGCGGCCGATCCGTGGGAGTCGGCGCTGCAGGCACTGGACGCCTTCCTCGGCAAGTGCTGCGACCCCGAGTACGGCCGGCTGGTATGGGTGGAGGGCCCGACCGCCCTGGGCTGGCACCGGTGGCGGGAGCTCGAGCAGAAGCACGCGTTCGGCCTGGTGGCGGGATTTGTCGGGGCGCTCATGGACGCCGGGTACCTGGACCGCAGCGCCGAGGAGAGCACGGTCAGGTTCGCGTTCTGGATGCTCGGCGGCGCCGGCCTGGCGCTGGCCGAGGCAGACGAGCGGGACAAGCCCCGGCTCCGCCGGGAATGGGGGTTCCTCATCCGCCGGGCCATGGGCGGCCTGCGGGCCCGGTGAGGCCGGGCCGGTGAGGCCGGGCCCGGCAAGGCCGGGCGCGCTGCCGCGCCGGCCTCACCAGCGGCTCACCCGGCCGGGCATATCAGTACCCGTAACCGCCTGAACCCGACTTGGACGACGAGCCCGGGGCGGCGGAAGCCTTCCCGGACGGCGTGACCTCGTGCCACACCCCTCCGTTGAGGTTGAGCTTGTTGCCCTTGGCCTGGCCGGGCACGGTGTCAAGCTTGTAGGTGTACAGCGGGTGCCCGTTGTAGGTCGCCTGCACCGAGCCATCCGAGCGCTTGATGGTGCCGATCTTGCCGGTCACTCCCGGCCCGGCGGTGACGTGGCCCTTCACCGATGGCCAGAACGTGGCACAGGTGCCGTTGCACTTGGACATGGCCGGGGTGTCCGGGGCGAACCAGTAGAGCGTGAACCCCTTGCTGTTGGTCACCACCGTCGCGCCCTTGATCTTCCTGGTCTTCAGCTCCGAGGACGCCGGGCCGGAAGCGGGCGCACTGGACGCGCCGGCGTTCGCGGCCGGGCTGCTGGCCGCAGCCGGGTTTCCCGATGCCGGTGAACTGCCGCAGGCGGCCATAACCAGAGCGGCCGCCGCCAGCCCGGCAGGAGCTAGCGTGCTGATACGCATGACCTGCCTCCCATCACGCGGGACCCTTTTCACCTGCTGTTTGTTACCCAGTGTCGCCATAAAGTCACCGGATCTTGCCGCCGCTTGTGTCGGCCAGCACGGCGGCCAGGCCGCGGCGGCCGATCCCGGCCAGCAGCGGGTTGTCGGCTGAGTGCGCGAGGAACACCACCGACAGCGCGAGCGCCCAGCCGCGCGCCCGGGCCCAGCTGGCGTCGTCCGCGCCGCCCCCGCCCGCCTCGGCGTAGGCGCCGCGGAAGGCACCGCGACAGCCGGCCGGCAGCAGCAGCCAGGCCACCGACAGGTCCCCCGCCGGGTCACCGGCGGTGAGGTCCCCGAAGTCGATCACGCCGCTGATGCGGCCCTGGTGCACCAGGATGTTGGCCGGGTGGAGGTCTCCGTGCACCCACACGCCCGGGGCGTCCCACCGGGGAGCCGCCAGCGCGGCCTGCCAGATCCGCATGACCGCCGGGCGGTCGGCCTGGCCGCCCAGCAGGTCCAGATTCCCGGCCAGGTTCTCGCTGCGGTCCGCGAGCGGGATGCCCCGGACCGGGCTGACGGGAGCGCCCGGCGCGGCCGGCACGTGCAGGGCGGCCAGGAACCGCCCCAGCGTGGCCGCGGCCGCCCGCGCGTCGGCGGGCGGGGTGCGGGCGGCGGCCCGGCCGGGCAGGAACGGGACGATGCTCCAGGGCCAGGGGTACCCGAGAGCCGGCTGCCCGGCCCGGACCGGTGCCGGGACCGGGAGCGGCAGCCGGGGCGCCAGCACCGGCAGCCATCGCTGCTCGTGCAGCAGGATCCGGGCGGCCGCCTGCCGCCGGGGGAGCCGGGCCACCAGCGTGCCGCCCACCCGGAACATGACGTTGTCCCACCCGTTGGCCAGCGGCTCGACCGGAAGCTGCGCGAGATCGGGGTGCTGGGCAGCCAGCAGCCGCCGGACCAGTCCCGGGGAGACGTCGGTCTCCGCGGCTGGCATCGGGACCGCGCCCACGCCCACGACCTTAGGGCAGGCCGGACAGCAGACGGTCCATCACCCGCACGCCGAACTCCAGCGCCGAGACCGGGACGCGCTCATCTACGCCGTGGAACAACGCGTAGTAGTCGTAGCGGGGCGGCAGGCCGAGCGGCGTGAACCCGTAGCAGGCCATCCCCAGCCGGGCGAACTGCTTCGCGTCGGTGCCGCCGGTCAGGCAGTACGGCACGATCGTCGCCGCCGGGTCCTCGGCCGTGACCGCCTCGGCCATCCGCCGCGTCAGCGGCACCTCCAGCGGCGCCTCCAGCGGCCGTTCCCGGTGCGCGTACTCCCAGCTCACGTTGGGCCCGGTGAGCTCGTCCAGGGTGGCGCGGAACTCTTCCTCGTGGCCGGCGAGCACCCGGCCGTCCACGTAGCCGACCGCGTTGGCCGGGATGACGTTGACCTTGTCGCCAGCCCGCAGCATGGTGGGCGCAGCGCTGTTGCGCATGGTCCCGGCCACCAGCGCGGCGGCCGGCCCCAGCTGCGGGAGCAGCTCGCCCGGGCTGGCGGCCGGGTCAGCCCCCACCGCGGCGGCGATGGCGGCCAGCGCGGCACGGACGGTGGGGATGAGCCTGACCGGCCACTCGTAGCCGCCGATCCTGGTCAGCGCCGCGGCAAGGCGCAGCACCGCGTTCTCGTCGTTGCGCTTGGCGCCGTGCCCGCTGCGGCCGCGGGCGGTCAGCTTCAGCCAGGCCGTGCCCCGCTCCGCGGACGCGATCGGGTACAGCCGCACCCCGTTCCCGGCGTGGAAGGTGAACCCGCCCGACTCGCCGACCGCCTCGGTGCAGCCTTCGAACAGCTCCGGATGGCGCTCCACCAGCCACCGGGCGCCGTAGGCCGCGGTGTCCTCCTCGTCGGCGGTGAAGGCGAGCACGATGTCGCCCCGGGGCCGGTGCCCGGACCGGGCCCACGCCCGGACCACGGCGAGCACCACGGCGTCGGCGTTCTTCATGTCGATCGCGCCCCGGCCCCACAGTTCCCCGTCCCTGACCTCCCCGGAGAAGGGGTGGACGGACCAGGCGGCCGGGTCGGCCGGCACCACGTCCAGGTGCCCGTGCACCAGCAGCGCGGGGGCGGCCGGGTCGGTGCCCGGGACCCGGGCGACCACATTCGCCCGGTCCGGTGCGGACTCCAGCAGCACCGGGTCCAGGCCGGCCTCGGCCAGCCGCTGCGCCACGTAGTCGGCGGCCGCCCGCTCGTGCCCGTCGCCGCCGCCGCGGTTGGTGGTGTCGAACCTGATCAGGTCCGCGGCCAGGGTGACCGCTTCCTGCTCGGCGGCGCGGCCGGGCCCGGCCCCCCGGTCCGCTGGCACGGTTCCCGGGGCGCCCGCTCCCGCTTGTGCCGTGCCGGACGCGCCCGCTCCCGCCGGCGCTGTGCCGGGCACGCCCGCTCCCGCCGGGTCAGCCATAATCCGCTTCGGTCGCGGCGGAGATCATCGTGCAGACCACCTTGAAGGTTCGGATCATCTCGTACGCGGTCGGGCTCTCGTAGGCGACGGCCCGCTCCCCGGTGCGCCGCACCGTGGGCACGATCGCCGCGGCCTGCGCGAGCTGCGCGGCGTCGACCTCCACCGCCACCCGGAAGGGCCCGTCCCGGGCCGCCGGCTGCCGCCCGGCCAGCTTGGTCCCGGCCGCCGCCGCCGCGCGGATCGCCGCCGTGGTGACCTCGGGCGGGCGGCACACCGCCGCGTACCGGCTCACGCAGTCCTTGACCGCGACCAGCGGGACGCCGGCCGCGTAACCGCCGGCGTCGGCGCAGGTCCGGTCGTCGCCGGTGACCAGCACCACCGGCACCCCGTACTCGGCAGCGACGTAAGCGTTCAGCCGCCCCTCGCTGGCCGGCTCGTCGTTCACCCGCACCCCGGTGACGGAGTTCGCCAGGTACGTGTGGGCGAGCACGCCCTCGGTACCGGCCCCGGCGTGGTAGCCGATGAACGCGACCCCGGCCACCTCCTGGTGCTGGATGCCTTCCACCATGGACAGGTCCTTGTGGCGGCCGGTGAGCATCTCGGCCCGCGGATCGAGGTCCTCGAGCAGCAGGTTCCGCATGGTCGCGTGTGCCTCGTTGACGACGACCGCGCTCGCGCCGCCGTCCAGGAACCCGGCGATCGCGGCGTTCACGTCGGAGGTGAACATCCGGCGGCAGCGCTGCCATTGCTCGGTGCCCGGCTGCACGTCGCCAGGCCAGGTGACGCCGGTGGCGCCCTCCATGTCCGCGGAGATCAGGATCCTCATGCCCGCTCCTCAGCCGCTGCGCCGCCGGCCCGGGAGCCGGCTCCGGGGCGCTGGCCGCCGTCCGCCGGCCGCAGCGGCGGGCCGGCCAGGCGCAGGGTCCTGGCGCCCGCGTCGAGCTCCGCGGCCACGCCCACCGGGAACGACTGGAAGTAGCCGCCGTGGCCGACGTTCGCCCACGCGATCACGGGGACGCCGAGCCCGCCGAGCCGCTCGGTGATGATCGCTTCCACCGCCTCCGGCTCCCCGCAGCCCTCGAACGTGCCGGCGATGACGCCGGCGACGCCGTCCAGGTAGCCCGACCGGCGCAGCTGGGTGAGCATCCGGTCCAGCCGGTAGTCCTCCTCGTGCTCCTCCTCCACCAGCAGGATGCCGCCGCGCGCGGGCCAGGAGGTGGGGGTCCCCAGCGAGGCCGTCAGCAGGGTCAGGTTGCCGCCCATGGTGACGCCGCTGGCGGTGCCGCCGGTGATGGTCTTCGCCTGCGGGTAGCAGATGCTGGTGGCGCGCTCCGGGTGCATGAGGGCGCGCAGCATCGACCCGAACGAGTAGTGGGCGGCCGGCCCCGCTGAGTCGGCCATCGGGCTCAGCAGCGACGCCCAGCCGAGCCTGCTGGCGGCGGCCTCGAGGATGGCCGTCACGTCGGAGTACCCGGCCAGCACCTTGGGCGGCAGCCCGGGTATGCCGTCCCAGTCCATCGCCTCCAGCGTGCGCTGGGCGCCGGAGCCGCCGGTGGCGAAGACGATGCCGGCGATGCCGGGATCGAGCAGGGCTGCCCGCAGGTCGCCGGTGCGCATCCGGTCGTCGCCAGCCAGGTAGCGGCGCACGCTGCCGGGGTCGCGCGCCGACGGGTAGACGACCGGTTCCAGGCCCGCGAACCGGAGCACGTCAAGCCCGACCTCCAGCCGGGCCGGGTCGGCCGGGCTGCTGACCGACAGCACCGCGACCCGGTCGCCGGGGCGCAGCGCGCGCGGGCGCGCGAGCGAGCGGGGGCGCTCGCCGTCGTCGGCGTGGCTCACCCCGCGTGGCTCCTTCCGGTGCCGGGCTCCGGCCCGGCGGCTACGGCTGCGATGCCTTCACCTCGGCCCTCATCGGCGGCTCCCTCGGGGGTCGGCGGCGCTGCCGGTTCAGTATCGCCTAACCATAAGGCCGTAATCCACATGAATCCACGAGAAATCTTGATCGTTGGTCTTGGCCGCGGGCCGGTCCCCTGTCAGCATCAGGTCATGCGCCGGCTCATTCCGCCCGGGACCCGGCTCGCGTTAGGCAGGCCCGGATTACTGGCCGCGCTGATCGCCGTCATCGGCCTGGTGGCAACGCAGGCGGGGGCTGCCGCCCAGGCGGGAACCGGGACCGGGCAGGCCGGGGCAGCTCCCCGGTCCAGCTTCACCGCCTGGACGACCCCCGGGCAGTTCGGCAGCGGCGCCGGCAACGGGATCAGCGTGCTTCCGGGCGACCGCCGCGGGATCGTGATCTCCCAGCCGGCCGGCACCACCAGCTACCGCGACCCGTACCTGCACGACACCCGGAGCTGGGATTACAGCACCTGGACCTCGCCCGTGCACCCGCTGGACTTCGGCGCCACCGAACTGGTGGCGTCGTGGGACGCGCAGGTCCCGCCGGGCACCTGGCTGAAGACTGAGCTGCAGGCGACTATGGCCGACGGCGAGCAGACCCCATGGCTGGACATGGGCAACTACGCCTACCTGGACACCGACATCGCCCGCACCTCGGTCAGCCCGGTCGCCAAGCCGTTCGGGGAGGTCGACACCGACACCTTCTTCAGCTACGCGGGCTGGTCGGTGCGCGCCTACCAGCTGCGCATCACGCTGTACCGGCCGCCGGGCACCGACGCCTCGCCGCGGGTGTGGCAGGTCGGTGCCTTCGCGTCGTTCATGCCGCCGCGCACCGCGGTGCCGGCCAGCCTCCCCGGGCCGGCCTCGCAGCAAGGCACCGACCTGCCCGTGCCCGCCTACTCGCAGGACATTCACGCCGGCCAGTCGTTCGACCAGGGCGAGATCACCGGGGCCGGCTACCGCACCGCCGGCCACCTGTGGGTGGTGACCGGGTTCACCAGGGACGGCAACGTGATCGTGAACGATCCGGCGAACCCGTCCGACGCGCAGGTACGGCACGTCTTCAACCGCCGCCAGTTCGAGAACGTATGGCTGCGCACCTACTGGGTGCGGCCGGACGGCTCGACCGGGTACGGCTCCGGCGGCGTCGCCTACCTCATCAAGCCGCACGACAAGCCGCTGCCGCCGAACCTGGACCCGGCCAACCCCGCCTGGTGACCCGGCGGCGGCCGGACCCCCTCAGCCGACCCGCACCCGCGGGTCGAGCAGCGCATAGCAGAGGTCGACGACCAGGTTGGCCACGACCACGAACAGCGCCCCGATCAGCACGAACCCCATGATCACCGGCAGGTCGCCGACGAGGACGGCGTGGATCGTGTCGTAGCCGAGGCCGTTGATGCCGAACACGATCTCGGTCACCACCACCCCGCCCAGCAGCGCGCCGATGTCGACGCCGAGCTGGGACACCACCGGCGTGAGCGCGGCCCGGACCCCGTGCCGGATGATGACCCGGCGCTCGGTCAGCCCCTTGGCCCGTGCGGTCTTGATGAAGTCCTCGCCCAGCGTGTCGATCAGCGAGCCGCGCGACAGCCGGGAGTACGTGGCCGCCGACACGGTCGCCAGCGTGATCCAGGGCAGGATCATGCGCCCGGCCCAGCCGGAGAAGCTCTCCCCCGGGCTTACGTAGCCGGTCTGGATCCAGTTGAAGCCGTTGTTGGCCAGCTGCAGGAACACCGCCCACAGCAGCAGCTGGCCGAGCACGAAGGTCGGCAGCGAGAGCCCGCCGAGCACGCCGAAGGTGGCGACCCGGTCGAACAGGCTGCGCGCCCTGGTGGCGCTGAGGATGCCCACGGACAGCCCCACGACCAGCCACAGCACCACCCCGCCCAGCACCACCGAGGCGGTCCGCGGCAGGTCCTGGGTGATGATCGAATTGACTGGCTCGCTGTTGATGAACGAGTAGCCGAGGTTGCCGTGCGCGCTCTGGCTGAGGTAGTGCCAGTACTGCACGAGGATCGGCTGGTCCAGGCCGAGCCGCTTGTTGATCAGCTGCAGGACCTCCGGGGTCGGGGCCTTTCCCGCGATCGCCCTCGCCACCGCGTTCGCGGGGCGGAGGAAGAACAGCAGGAACGAGAGCAGGCTCACCACCCACAGCACCAGCAGGCCGGCCAGGATCCGGCGGATCAGGAACGCGGCCAGCGTCACGCCTGATCACTCCCGCTCACGGCGGCCGCGTCGCCGGCCCCCGCGGCTTCAGCGGTCCCGGCGGCA
>DASQSC010000488.1:0-3445 GCA_035642555.1 Streptosporangiaceae bacterium
GCACGCCGAGGCGTACCCGGCGAGCGAGCTCAAGCACGGCCCGCTCGCCCTCGTCAGCCCCAGCCTGCCCACGGTCGCCGTGGTGCCCGATGACGAGCTGCTGGACAAGAACCTGTCCACTCTCGGCGAGATCCGCGCCCGCCGGGGCCGGGTGCTGGTGGTCGGGCACAGCAAGCCGGACCCCAGGCTCGCCGACGACGCCATCCTCGTTCCCGCCAGCGAGCCGGAGCTCGACCCGATCCTGCTGTCGGTGCCGCTGCAGCTGCTTGCCTACCACGCGGCCGTGGCGCTGGGGAACGACGTCGACAAGCCGCGGAACCTGGCCAAGAGCGTGACGGTCGAGTAGGCCCCGGCCCGCTGCGCGTGGCGTGCCGTCCCGGGCGGGCCGGGCGGCGCACACTGGGGACATGCGGCCCAATCAGCCCGCTGCCAGGCAGCCCCGGCCCCAGCCGGTCCCGGAACCGCTGCCGGAGCCCTGGCAGGCGGCGCTGCAGGCGTTCGGGCGTCACCTGACGGCCGAACGCGGCCTGTCGGCGCATACGGTCCGCGCCTACCTCGGGGATGCCGCCTCGCTGCTCGGGCACGCCGTGCGGGCCGGCCTGGCCGGGCCCGGCGAGCTGGACACCGGGCTGCTGCGGGCGTGGCTGAGGGTGCAGCACGCGGCCGGCCACTCCCGCGCCTCGCTGGCCCGCCGCGCCGCCGCCGCCCGCGCATTCACGGCGTTCGCCGCCCGGCAGGGCTGGCTGGCCCGCGACCCCGGGCCGCTGCTCGGCACGCCGAAGATCCGCCGCCGGCTGCCGCAGGTGCCGCGCCAGGACCAGATGGCGGCGGTGCTGGCGGCACCCCCGCCGGCCCGGCCCGGGGCACCCCCGGCAGCCCCGCAAGCCGCTGCCGGGCGGGCCCCCCGGCGGGCCGGCGCAGCCGAGGCGGTAGCGCTGCGGGACACCGCGATCATGGAACTGCTCTACGCCAGCGGCATCCGGGTGAGCGAGCTGTGCGGGCTCGATACCGGCGACCTGGACACCAGCCGGAACACGATCCGGGTGCTCGGCAAGGGCAGCCGGGAGCGCATCGTGCCGGTCGGGATCCCGGCGGTCCGGGCCGTGGCCGCGTGGTGCGCCACCGGGCGGCCCAGGCTGGCGGGGCCGCGGAGCGGGCAGGCGCTGTTCGTCGGGGCCAGGGGCGGGCGGCTGGACCCGCGCACCGCCCGGCGCGCGGTCCATGCCCGGCTGGCCGCTGTGCCCGGGGCCCCGGACACCGGCCCGCACGGCATCCGTCATGCCGCCGCCACCCACCTGCTGGAGGGCGGTGCCGACCTGCGGAGCGTGCAGGAGATCCTGGGCCACGCGTCGGTGGCGAGCACCCAGATCTACACGCACGTCACCACCGAGCGGCTGCAGGCCGCCTACCGTCAGGCTCACCCCCGGGCCTAGCGAGCCGGCGCCGGACGGCCCGCCGCGCCCTCACGGCGTCCCCGGCCTCCCGCCATCCCGGCGCCCGCTGGCTCCCCCCAGGCGGGCCGCCGCAGCATGGGCGGGGCCGTCGGCCGGGCGGCACGGTAGACTCTGACCGGCGGCGCGAGCCGTGTGGTTCCTGCCTGGTTTCGCCGCCGAATACGCGCGCCTGCCTGCCGCCTGGCACCGACCCGGCGGTGCGCATCTCACCGGTCCGCGGCTGGTCAGCCGCGGCGAGTGCGTACAGGCGCCAGGACCAACCGAAGCGCCCCTGCCGGGCGCACGAGCAGGAAGGGGACACCGGCATGGCTCCGGTCGTCACCATGCGGCAGCTGCTGGAAAGCGGCGTCCACTTCGGGCACCAGACCCGGCGCTGGAACCCGAAGATGAAGCGTTTCATTTTCGCCGAACGGAACGGCATCTACATCATCGACCTCCAGCAGTCGCTGGAGTTCATCGACCAGGCCTACGAGTTCATCAGGGAAATCGTCGCCCACGGCGGCAGCATCCTGTACGTCGGGACCAAGAAGCAGGCCCAGGAGGCCATTGCGGAGCAGGCCCGGCGGGTGGGGATGCCGTTCGTGAACCAGCGCTGGCTGGGCGGGATGCTGACCAACTTCTCCACCGTCTACAAGCGCCTGCAGCGGCTCAAGGAACTCGAAGAGATCAACTTCGACGACGTGCCCGGCTCCGGCATGACCAAGAAGGAACTGCTCGGGCTCCGCCGGGAGCGGGACAAGCTGGAGCGGTCGCTCGGCGGTATCCGGGACATGTCCCGGGTGCCGAGCGCGCTGTGGGTGGTGGACACCAAGAAGGAGCAGATCGCCGTCAGCGAGGCGCGCAAGCTCGGTATCCCGGTGGTCGCCATCCTGGACACCAACTGCGATCCGGATGAGGTCACCTACCCGATTCCCGGCAACGACGACGCCATCCGCAGCGTGTCGCTGCTCACCAGGGTGGTCGCGGACGCGGTCGCGGACGGGCTGCTCGCCCGGGCCAGTGCCGCCAATGGCGAGGAGAAGCCCTCGGCCACGGGCGGGGCGGCCCAGCTGGGCGCCGAGGAGCCGCTCGCGGAGTGGGAGCGCGAGCTGCTCGAGCGGACCGCCGCGAACGGCACCGCCCAGGAATCCGGGGATGCCGCGGCCGGCGAGAGCGGTACCGCCGGCGAGAGCGGTACCGCCGCCGAGGGCACGTCTGGCGGCCCCGCCGCCGGTGACGGCGCTCAGGCGGCAGCGTCCGATGCGACCGCCGACAGCCCAGAGGCTGCTGCCAGCCCAGGGCCTGCCGACAGCCCAGAGGCTGCTGCCAGCCCAGGGCCTGCTGACAGCCCAGAGGCTGCTGCCAGCCCAGGGCCTGCCGACAGCCCAGATGCTGCTGCCAGCGGGCAGCCGGCCGGAGCCGCGGAGGACTCCGCTTCCGACGCCGCCAGCCAGCCGGAGAGCAGCCCGGAATCGGATGTCACCACCGGGTCCTGACAAGAGAACCCCGGTCGGCCTGCGGGCCGGCCCGGCGGCTCCGGGCCGCCCCGGCCGATCAGCGAGAGATGAGGACGTGACTGCTCTGCAGCCCGAAGGCGGCAGCTCCTCAGGCTGCCGTGGGCGGCCTGACCAGAGCCCAGCCCGGCCCTGGGTGGAACTCCGACGACCCTATGTCCCAGCACTGACATCCTGGGCAGACATGCTGATGGGAGGGAGCGCGGCTTCCCCTCCGGCCTGAATGCCGGAGCAGGTGCCGCGGATCTTTGATGGCGAACTTCACCGCAGCGGACGTGAAGCGGCTCCGCGACCTGACGGCCGCGGGGATGATGGACTGCAAGAAGGCGCTGGAGGAAGCGAACGGCGACTTCGAGGCCGCGGTCGAGCTGCTCCGGGTCAAGGGCGCGAAGGACGTGAGCAAGCGCCAGGCCAGGACCGCAGCGAACGGCCTGGTCACCTCCGTGCTCGAGAACGACGAACTCGGCGTGCTGGTCGAGCTGAACTGCGAGACCGACT
>DASQSC010000489.1:0-3277 GCA_035642555.1 Streptosporangiaceae bacterium
GTTGTGGGTCAGCAGGAAGTCCTCGGTCGTGTAGAGGGAGTCGGCCGCGGCCACCGCGATGCACACGGCCTCCGCCCGGCCGGCCGGCTCGATGCTCTCGATGAACCGCATCGGCCGCCCGCCGCCGCCTTCGGCGCGGTACGTCTCCCGCTTCCGGCTGAGCCGGAACGGCTCGATGCCGTCCGGCAGCCGGATGTCGATGATGTAGGCGTCGTGGCGGTGATGGACGAGGCGCCCCCTCGCGAGATGCGGCGCCCGGCCTGCCGCCGGGCGGGACCGCCGGTAGGCAACGCCGCCGAGCGAGCGGACCAGGAAGATCACGTCGTCGCGCAGCCGTGGCGAGGTGGTGCAGTACTGCACCCGGCAAGTCCGGCCGCGCTGGGTGACCGGGCCGCCGTCAGTGTCCAGCAGGCCCTGCAGGACGGCCAGCCTGACTTCCGCCGAGTTATACAGGTACAGGTCGGGTACGAACTTGGTGGTCGACCGAGTACCGTGCAGCCCGAGTTGTCGCGCCGCTGCGTTCACCGGGTGCGGTGCTGTGGTGGCCCCCCACGGCGACCTCGTCCGGGTCATGATGTATTCGGGACCGCCCCCAGGCCGGACGCCCCTGGGCCCGGCCTCGATGCCCGGCAGCAGGCATTTCAGCGCCAGCGCAAGCTCGGGGTCGGCGGTCCCGAATCTCGGCGCGTGCCTCTCGGTCAGGCAGCCGTCACCGAGCAGCAGCCCTAGCGCATACGGATCCAGCGGAACCTCCCGGTACGGGAAGCACACCGGGGCGCTGTGCAGCGGAAGCTCGTACCGGTGGTAGTGGTTCGCGCGCAGGTTCCCGGCCATCTCGCGGGTGGTGAGGACCCGGAGCGGCTTGCCGCGGCGGCGGTCGGCCCTGGTCGCCACCGCCCACAGGTGGTCACCCGTGCACAAGGTGGAGCCGCCGTCCTGGGCGGTAACCCGGTAGAGATCCTTCTCCCCCTGCGGGTACACGCCGAGCACCGGGGTCGGCTCCCCGTCCGACCCGATCACCAGGTCGCCGACGGCCAGCGAGCCGATGGGCCGCCAGCCGTCGGGCGTCAGCACCGGGGTTTGCGCCGAGAGCGAGCGGCCGCGCATGTACGCCAGCGGGGCGACCTCGATGGTGCCGGCCGCCATCAGGCGGGGGATCGAGTCGGGGTCGAGCATGTCGTGCAGCGCGTCGTACAGCGGCCGCAGGTACGGGTCGATCTTCTCGTAGAGCGTGCCGGGCAGGAAACCCAGCCGCTCCCCCGCCTCCACCGCCGGGCGGGTCAGGATGATCCGGTTCACGTCCTTGGCCTGCAGCGCCTTGACGGCCTTGGCCATGGCCAGGTAGGTCTTCCCGGTCCCGGCCGGGCCGATACAGAACACGACCGTGTGCTGGTCGATCGCGTCCACGTAGCGCTTCTGGTTGAGGGTCTTCGGCCGGATGGTGCGGCCCCGCGCGGACAGGATGTCGACGGTCAGCACCTCGGCCGGGCGGATCCCCGACTTGCGGCGCAGCATCGGCACGATCCGCTCGACCGCCCCGGCGGTCACTTCCGCGCCGCCTTCGAGCAGCGCGATCAGCTCTTCGAACAGCTCCGATACCAGCGCGCTCTCAGCCGGGCTGCCGGTAATCGTGATCTCGTTCCCCCGGACGTGAATATCGGCGTCAAAGGAGCGCTCGATCACGCGGAGCAACTCGTCCCTGGACCCGAGCAGGCTCACCATGGAGTGCTCGTCCGGGACCACGACCTTGACCTTGGTGCCGCCACCCGGGCCGGCATCGGACGGCACGGTCAGGGAAGTTCCCCCGCGAGCCCGGCCGGTGGAATCACCGGAAGTTTCGGTCAATATCCTTCTTTCTGCCTGGGCACGGCTAGGGTCCCGTGCCCGCCGCTCTCATGGTAGGGCGTGCCCCGCCCTGGTGGGGTCAACCAGGAGGCCAGTTCAGCGGCCGTCCGCCCAGGACGTGGGCGTGCACATGGTCAACAGTCTGCCCGGCGCCGGCCCCGGTGTTGAACACCACCCGGTACCCCCCGCTGATGCCCTCGGCCTCGGCGACCCGGTGCGCCTGCGCCGCTATTTCCGCCACCAGTCCCTGATCCACGGCCGTGAGCGCGGCCAGGTCCGGGTAATGGTCCTTGGGGATTACCAGCACGTGGGTCGGGGCCTGCGGGCTGATATCGCGGAATGCGAGCGTACGGTCACTTTCCAGCACGCGGTCCGCCGGGATATCACCGGCAGCGATGTCGCAGAAAAGGCAGTCAGCCACAAACCCCGATCTTAGCTTGCGGCCTTCCATGCGAGCGTGTGACATATATGGTTGCATCGTTGCGAACCAACGGCGCACGCTCCACGGCGCCTGGCCGGTCAGGCCACGGCGTTCCGTGTGTCCAAGGCGTGCCGCCAGGACCGCCCGCGCTCAACGGTACATTCGGCGCGGGCGGGCGACATGGGGGGAATGTGCCAGTGAGCTCAAGTGGTGGGCGCGGTGGGCAGAACAACGATGGCCGCAGGTGATGCCGACACTGACCCGGTGGGCAGGATTCCAGCCGCCCCAGGTCAACCAGAACCGGGTCCGGTGCGTCCAATTGACGTGACCGAAACCCTGGTGGCGGCCCCCGCGCTGGGCACGATCCCGGCGGAAAGGGACGCCGACGGGGCGATGGCGGAGATTTACCACGCCTCCTACCGTTCGCTCGTGCGGCTATCCGCGCTGCTCGTGCGGGACGTCGGGACCGCCGAGGAAGTCGTGCAGGACGCGTTCGTGTCCATGCACACGGCCTGGTCACGGCTGCGGGACAACGAAAAGGCCCTGTCGTACCTCCGGCAGGCGGTCGTCAACAAGTCCCGCTCGGTGCTCCGGCACCGGGTGGTGGTGGACAAGAACGCCCCCAAGCCGCCGCCCGACATGCCAAGCGCCGAGCACGGCGCGCTGGCCCAGCTGGAGCGCACGGCGGTCATCAGCGCGCTGCGCGAGCTTCCGGCCCGGCAGCGCGAGGCGCTGGTGCTCAGGTACTACCTGGACCTCTCCGAGGCCCAGATCGCAGATGCCATGGGCATCAGCGCGGGAGCGGTGAAGAGCCACACGGCCCGGGCCATCGCGGCCATGCGGGTGGTGCTGGATCAGCAGGCATGACATGGAGCGGGGGGGCGGCTAGCGCCCTGGAGCGGGAGTTATGACCACACCGGATCGCGACCTCGAGGAATTCCTCCGGCGCGGCTTGCACGCGGCGGCGGAATCCATCGAGCCTGGGCCCGACGGGCTGGAGCACATCCGCCG
>DASQSC010000490.1:0-3010 GCA_035642555.1 Streptosporangiaceae bacterium
TCGCCGGACGCGTCGGCCAGCCTGTGCGGCGACTCGCCCTGCGTGACGGGTCCGTACACGCTGGAGAAGTTCAGCTTCCGGTCGCCCTCCCACGCGGGCGTGTGGCGCTGGCAGTGCTTCGTCCCGTGCGGGGGCGGGTTCCTCGACGGCAATGGCGGTCCCATGCAGACGCTCGGCTACATGGCCGGCGAGATGGAGGTGACAGCCTGATGGCCGAGCCCCAGGTCCCAGCGGCCCAGCCGCCGGCATCGGACCCGGGCCACGCCCGGGAGCCGAACCACTTCCTGCGGATCTTCTCGATCTGGCTGGTGCTCGCCGTCGCCGCCGACCTTGTCATCTGGCTCGTGTGGTACCGGCACCTGCCGCCGGGCCGGATGTCGACCGAGGCCCACGGCCAGCAGTGGGACATCGCGGTCATGGCCCTGCTCGGTGCCCCGGTGGTACTGGGCGTGTGGACCTACTTCGGCTACTGCCTGATCACCTGGCGGCGGCGGCCGAGCGATGAGGGCGACGGCCCTGCCATGCACGGCCACAACGGGATCCAGGCCGCCTGGATCACCGTCACCTCGGTGATTGTGCTCTTCCTGTTCGGCTTCGGCACCTACGAGCTGATCGTGCCGAACGGCGCGGGCGGCGGCGAGGGCCCGTCGCCGATCTGGAAGCCGGCCGGCAACATCACCACGACGGTGTGGACCCCGGGCAGCAACCACACGCTCGAGGTGCAGGTGATCGGCCAGCAGTGGGCGTTCACGTACCGTTACCCGCAGTTCGGGGGCATGGAGAGCACGCGGCTCATGCTGCCGGTGGGCACCCCGATCGAGTTCCACGTGACCTCGCTGGACGTGATCCACAGCTTCTGGCCCTACCTGCTGGGAGTTAAGTCCGACGCCAACCCCGGGGTGGACAATGTCGCCTTCTCCACCGTGAATCACACCGGCCGGTTCACCGTGCGCTGCAACGAGTTGTGCGGCATCTGGCACGGCGCGATGTTCAGCACCGACAACTACGTGGTCCACCCGGCGGTGTTCCAGGCGTGGGCCAACGGGCTGCAGGCCAGGGAGCAGCACGACGGGCTGCTGACCGCGCTGCCGGCCTACGCCCGCACCTACAACCCCACCGTGATCCCGCAACTGGGCAAGGACATCGTCAAGGTGGCGGGGATCACGGGAGCGAACGGCTACTACTACCCGGGCCCCCAGGCCGGGGTTCCGGGCAACCCGCTGTCGCCATGACGAGGCCACCGCCGTGGGGTGCGGCACCCGCCCAGTCGGTAGCTGAGACGAAGGAGTAACCGGATGGCTATCGAGATACAGCCAGGCGCCGACCGGATGCAGCCGGCTGGCCCGGGCGCTGGCACTGCCAGGCCGTGGTGGATGAAGCCAGCGGTCCACACCGGTATCGTCGGCGCGGTGGCCGGCTATTTCTTCGGCCACTGGCTCGGCAATGTGCTGGAGCAGACGAACCCCGCCTTCGGGACCGGGCTCGGTGACACCAAGGACATCCCGATCGTGCTCGGGTACGCGATCGGCACGCTCGGCTGGCTGGCCGGTCTCGGGGTGTTCAACGACCTGGGCCGGATGACGCTCGGCAAGCCGCTGCGGGACATCGAGTACTCGCCCGCGGGCGGCCTGGCGAAGTACTTCCGGTACACGCTCGACCACAAGGTCGTGGGCATCCAGTACCTGTTCGGGATGATCACCTACTTCCTGACCGGCGGCCTGTTCGCGATGGCGATCAGGACCGAGCTGCTGTCGCCTACCTACCACGCGCTGAGCCCGTCGGCCTACCTGATGGTGGTGGGTCAGCACAGCACGATGATGATGATGATGATGTCGTCGGTCATCCTCGGGCCGCTCGGCCAGTACTTCTGCCCGCTCATGATCGGGTCGAAGCGGATGGCGTTCCCCCGGATCGAGGCGCTCGGGTTCTGGCTGACCCCGGCGGCGTACATCATCCTGCTGTCCGGGGTGCTATGGGGCGGGTTCCCCACCGGCTGGACCGGTTACGAGCCGCTGGGCACGCAGTCCACCCCGGGCATGGACTCCTACTACATGGCGTTCGGCCTGATGGGCATCTCGATGATCCTGGCCGGGTTCAACATCATCGTGACCATCATCACCCACCGGGCGCCCGGCATGCGCTGGAGCCGGCTGCCGATGTTCATGTGGTCCATGTTCACGGTGTCGTTCCTGCAGGTGCTCGCGGTCCCGGTGCTGGTGGGCGCGTGCTACATGGCGCTCCTGGACCGGACATTCCAGACCGCTTTCTTCACCAACACGCTCGGCGGGTCCAGCTACTTGTGGGAGAACCTGTTCTGGTTCTTCGGCCATCCGGAGGTCTACATCCTGGCCTTGCCCGGGTTCGGGGTGGTGACCGAGGTCATCACGACCTTCTGCCGGAAACCGCTGTTCGGCTACAAGGTGTCGGCGGCTGGCATGTTCGGGGTCGGGATCCTGAGCTTCTTCGTCTGGCAGCACCACCTGTTCGACAGCGGCATCAACCCGGACATGCGGCCGTTGTACATGCTCACCACCGAGCTGATCTCGATCCCGACCGGGTTCATCTACCTGGTGGCCGTGGGCACGTTCTGGAAGGCGAAGATCCGCTTCAGCATCCCGATGCTGTTCGCGCTGGCCATGTACTTCAACTTCCTGATCGGCGGGGTGTCCGGGGTGTTCCTCTCCGACGTCCCGGCGGACGTGACCGAGCACGGCAGCTTCTTCGTGATGGCCCACTTCCACTACACGATCATGGGCGGGCTGATCTTCGCGTTCTTCGCGGGGATCTACTACTGGCTGCCCAAGATGCTGGGCGTCAAGCTGAACGAGACCCTGGGCAAGATCCACTTCTGGCTCATGTTCATCGGGTTCAACTCGACCTTCCTGCCGCTGTTCGCCCTCGGGCTGCTGGGCATGCCGCGGCGGGTGTTCGAGTACGCGCGGAACCTGCAGACGCTGAACGACTGGGTGTCGATCTCCTCCTACGTCCTGGGGTTCTCGCTGCTCATCTT
>DASQSC010000491.1:0-7153 GCA_035642555.1 Streptosporangiaceae bacterium
ACTTCGGCGTAAAGCTCGATCTCGTCCAGCGCCACGCTGTCCTGGACGCGCTGATCGAGTCGCTCACGCACCGCGCCCCCACCTCCATCGCCGAGCGGATCCGCGGAACCCTCGCAACAAGGCTACGACGCGGTCCGACACCCCCGCATGACCCATGAGGGTCATTCCAGGACCACTTCCTGCGGAGTTTACCCACCGCAACGATAACGATTCAAAGAAGTGAGCGGCAGCGCGCGGCAATTTCCGGTAACAGCGAGGCCCGGGTTACCCCGGATCCCGGCGCCAGCGGGCGTGCCGGTGCCGCGCCGCGCGCCGGAGGTAGTTGTCCGGCGTGTCAGTAAACGACCTGCGATCGTCGTCGGTCAGCTCCCGGATGATCCGGCCCGGCACGCCCGCGACCAGGACGCCGGGCGGCACCTGCTGCCCGGGCCTGATCACGGCGCCGGCCGCGATCAGCGAGCCAGCGCCGATCCTGGCCCCGCCCAGCACGATCGCGCCGATCCCGATGAGCGCCCCGGCCTCCACCATGGCGCCGTGAACGGTGGCCCGATGCCCGAGCGAGACCCGCTCGGCGAGCCTGACCGGCTCGCCCGGATCGACGTGCAGGCAGCACTGATCCTGGATGTTGCACTCCGGGCCCACCTCGATCTCGTCCTCGTCCGCCCGCAGCACCGACCCGTACCAGACGCTGGCGCCCCGGCCCAGGGTGACCCGGCCCACCACGACCGCGCCCGGGGCGATCCAGGCCTCCGGGTGGACCGAGGGCTCAGCCGCATCAAGTGCGCCGATCATGGGAATGCTCATGACAGGCCACCTTACGATGGCCGGGCCGCGGGGGGTCGCACGGGAATCCGACAAACAGGCACAATCGTCCGTATCGGTTGCGCGCCAATGCAGTTCACGGCCAGAGTTCATGGCGTCGTACCGCAGCGACTGCCTCGTCCGCGATCTTTCCTCGCTCGGGCAGCCCTGACCGGGTCCTGCGGCCGGCCGGGGGAATCTGCCTGACTTGACCTTTCAGGTGCCACGATGAGCGAACACGCAGACCTAATGTCAGAGCTGGAAAACGAAGACGCGTTCGAGGTACAGATGCGCGGCTACGCCCGCCGCCAGGTGGACGAGTTCGTTGCCCGCTCCCGGAGCCAGACGCGCGACCTGGAGGAGCGCCTTTCCCGGGCGCTGGACGAGGTGGAACGGCTCCGGAACGAGGTGACCGCCGCGCGCCAGGCGGCGACGGGCAAGCCGGTGCACGAGGAAATCAGCGAACGGGTCGGCCAGATCCTGAAGCTGGCCGACGACGAGGCCAAGGCCCAGCGCACCCGGGTCCAGGACGAGATCGGCAAGCAGCGGGACGACGCCAAGCAGGAGGCCGACCGGATCCGCGGCGAGGCCAGGGACCAGACCGAGCGGATGCTCACGGCCGCGCAGGAGCAGGCGGAGAACGCCATCGCCGCGGCCCGCACCGAGGCCGACAAGCTGCGCAACTCCGCCCGGGCCGAGACCGAGCGGGCCATCAACGAGGCGCACAAGAAGGCCGAGAGCACCGTCGCGTCGGCCACCGCGCAGGCCAAGCAGATGCTCGACGAGGCGACGACCCGGGCGACCGCTATTCACGACGGTGCGGAACGGCGGCTCAACCTGCTGATGTCGCGGCACACCGAGACCCTGCGGCGGCTCACCGAGATCCGGGACGTGGTCACGAACCTGGTCTCCAGCGAGGTGTCCCGCGGCTCGCTGGAGGAGGAGGTCGCCAAGTCGGTGGCGGCGGCGACCGCGGCCGCTACCGGCCAGGGCGCCGCCGGTGCAGGCCAGGCAGGTGCCGGGCAGCCGCCTGCCCCGGACGGCCGCCATGCCAACGGCCCGGCCCCGGCTCCCGCGCAGCCCCGGCCGGTGACCAGGGGAGCTGGGCAGGAACGGCCGAAGGGCGGCCAGGCGGCCAGTGCCCCGCCGCAGCCCGCCCAGCCAGCGAGCGGCCAGGGTGCGCAGCACCGGGGCGGGCAGCACGTCCAGGGAGCCGTGACACCGCAGCGCGGCGAGCGCCGGGGAAGCTTAGCGGCCCCGGCGGCGGCCGGCCTGAGCCTCCCCGAGCAGCCCGGCCCGCTCCAGTTCCCGCCGTCCTCGCCACCGCCGGCTTAGCGCCGGTCTCCCCGGCCATGCCGGCCACGCGCCGGGCTGGCCGGGATCGCCGCTGGCCTGCCCGGTCAGCCTGACACCGACCCGCCTCATCATCGGCGTCCCGGAATGAGCAGGGTCTTGCCCACGGTCGCGCGCAGCTCGATGGCGGCGTGCGCGGCGGCGGCTTCCGCCAGCGGAAAGGCCTGGCCGATCGTGGGGCGCAACCGCCCGGCCGCCGCTTCGGCGAGGGCGAGCCCGGACAGTTCGCGCGGTGGCCGCTCAACCGAGCCGAGGCCGATGACTTGGAGCCGGGCCGCCTGCCCGGCGGGTGGCTCGGTCATGGTGCCGCTGGCCATGCCGTGCACCACGAACCGGCCGCCGTCGCGGACCAGCCCCAGTGCGGCGCGGCCGATGTCGCCGCCCACGCCGTCGTACACCACATCGACGGCACCGGTCGCCTCCCGCACCCGGTCCGGCCAGCCGCCATCGGTGTAGTCGACGGTGACCTCGGCCCCGGCCGCGGCGGCCGCCCGTCGCTTGGCGGGGCTGCTGGCCGCGGCCACCACCCGGGCGCCGGCCGCGGCCGCCAGTTGCACCAGCAGGGTGCCCAGGCCGCCGCCGGCCGCCTCGACCAGCACCCACTCGCCGGCCGCCGGCCTGGCCGCGCTGGTCAGCCCCACCGCGGTGCGGCCGTCGGCCAGCAGGGCGGTCGCCACCTCGATACTCAGGCTGCCGGGAACGACGATCGGCTCGGCGGCATCCACCGCGACCAGCTCCGCGTACCCGCCGCGGCCGCCGGTGGTGCTGACCACCCGGGCGCCGAGCAGGCCGCTGTCCGCGCCCGGGCCGGCCGCGCGGATCACGCCACCGACGCCGTTGCCGGGAATGAGGGGCAGCGCGGGCCGACGGGCAGGCGGGGGCGGGCTGCCCGCCCGCACCTGCGTGTCGACGAACACCACGCTTGCCGCCGCGACCTCGATGAGCACCTGGCCGGGCCCGGCGACCGGGTCGGGGACCTCCTCGACGGCCAGCGCGTCCGGGGGGCCGAAGGCCCGCAGCACCACCGCTCGCACGACTGCCTCCTCATCAACGGAGCGATTCGCTCCGTTAAATATAGCGGAGCGAATCGCTCCGTAAAATCACGGGCATGAGCACACGCGGGCGGCAGGCGGAAGCGGCGCGCAACGATCGCCTGCTGCTGGACGCCGCCAGGGAAGTCTTCGCCGCCCAGGGAGCCGGCGCAGCGGTCGCGGCGATCGCCGGGCGGGCCGGGGTCGGCATCGGCAGCCTGTACCGGCGGTACGCCACCAAACAGGAGCTACAGCAGCAGCTGTGCGTGCTGGCCATGGAGCAGGCCATCGAGGCAGCCGAGCGGGGCCTGGCAGCGGACGACGCCTGGGCGGGGCTGGCCGGGTACATCCGCGACTGCGTGGCCTTCGGCACGGGTGCGCTCGCCCCGCTGGCCGGCCAGATCCCGGTCAGCGAGCGAATGTGGCAGACCGCCCGCCGGGGGAGCCAGCTCGCCGGCCGCCTGGTGGCCCGTGCCCACCAGGCCGGAGTTCTGCGCCCCGACGTTACCGCGCTGGACATCTCGCTGCTCATGGAGCTGTTCAGCCGCCGAAGCCCGATCCGGGCGGCCGGGCAGGACCAGGCGCACCGGCAGCGGCTACTGGCCATCGCGCTGGACGGGCTGCGAGCTCCGGCCCGGCAATCGCTGCCTGGCCAGCCGCCCAGCCAGCAGGAGTACGAGGCCCCCTGGCACGCCGGGTAACGGCTACCCGGCGTGCATGACCTGGCAGGACAGGCCCTGCCGGGAGGGTCCCTAACCGGCGAGGCGGTCAAGCCGCCGCAGGATCACGCCTTCCCGCAGCGCCCACGGGCAGATGTCGAGTTCCGCCAGCCCGAACAGGTCCATGGCGGCGTCCGCGACCAGCGCCCCGGCGGCGAGCTGGGCGGCGCGGCCGCGGGAGACGCCCGGCAGGCCGGCCCGCTCGGACACGCTCATCCGCGGCAGCCGCTCGGACAGGCCGGTGACATCGGCGTGGCTCACCACCCGCCGCACGTACGGGCCCTCGCTGGAGGACGCCGCGCCCGCGATCCGCGCCAGCTGCCGGAACGTCTTGGAGGTGGCGACGGCCCGGTCCGGGTCCCCCTGCCGCATCACCTCGCCCGCCCGGCGGCCGATCTCGGCCCGGATGTGCTTGCGAAGCTTGCGGACCTCGTCCGCCGGCGGCGGGTCACCGGTCAGCCAGTCGCGGGTGAGCCGGCCCGCGCCGAGCGGCAGCGAGATCGCCACGTCCGGGTCTTCGTCCACGCCTGCCGCGATCTCCAGCGAGCCGCCGCCGATGTCGAGCACCAGCAGCTTCCCCGACGACCAGCCGAACCACCGGCGGGCGGCGAGGAACGTCAGCCGCGCCTCCTGGATCCCGGACAGGACGTGGATGTCGACGTCGGTCTTGCCGCGGACCGAGTCGAGCACCTCATCGCCGTTCACCGCGTCCCGGACCGCGGACGTGGCGAACGCGAGCAGTTCCTCCACGCCCTTGTCCTCAGCGATCTGGAGCGCCTCGGCCACCTCCGCCCGCAGCTGCCGCGCGGTCTCCGGGGTCAGCTGGTTGCCATCGACCAGGCTCTCCCCGAAACGCAGCTCCGCCTTGTGCTTGTAGACGGGCAGCGGGTGCGCGCCCTGGTGGGCGTCGACCACCAGGAAATGGACAGTGTTGGAACCAACGTCCAGGACACCGAGTCGCATAACCCAGACGCTACTGGCCGCAGCGGGCGGTGTTGACCCGGAAGACAACCCAGACCCCCCGGGAATGTATTCATGGCCCCGCCGCTGAACCACTTGAGGCGTAAACCGCCAGCAGCCGGAAACTGAAAGGCCGCCATGACCGACAAGGAACGCGGGATCCGGATCGAGCAGAGCCGCAAGCGCGTCCGCGCCTACCTGAACGGCGCCCTGGTCGCCGATACCACCAGGCCGTTCCTGGTGTGGGAGCGCCCTTACTACCCCACCTACTACCTGCCCGCCGCCGACATCCGGGCCGAGCTGGTCCCGGCCGGCCAGACCGGGCACTCCCCGAGCCGGGGCGATGCGGAGATCCTCGACGTCAAGACGCCCGCGGGCAGCGCCGAGGCCGCGGCCAGCCGGTACCCGGACTCGCCGCTGGCCCCGCTTCGCGACCTGGTGCGGCTGGAATGGGCCGCGATGACCGAATGGCTGGAGGAAGACGAGCCGGTCTACACCCACCCGCGCGACCCGTATAAGCGGCTGGACATCCTGGCCAGTTCCCGGCACGTGCGGGTGGAGGTGGACGGGGTCACCGTCGCTGACTCCCGCCAGCCGCGCATCCTGTTCGAGACCGGCCTGCCGCCGCGCTACTACCTGCCGCTCACCGACGTCCGGCTGGATCTGCTGCGGCCGTCGGACACCCGGACCCACTGCCCGTACAAGGGAACGGCGGGCTACTGGTCGGTGGACACCGGCCAGCAGGTGCACCCGGACCTGGCGTGGATCTACCGCGCGCCGCTGCCGGAGTCACAGAAGATCGCCGGCCTGGCCTGCTTCTACGACGAGAGGGTGGACGTGTATCTGGACGGCGAGCGCCAGCAACGCCCGCACACGCAGTTCAGCTAGGCCCGTCAGCTCAGCTACGCCCGTCAGCTCCGCTGGGCCCGTCCACGTCCTCGATACGGGCCAGGCACGGGCCGCGCCGGGCCGAGATGGCGCGGGCCGCGTCCTCGGCCTCGGCCAGCACCCGCCGCAGGTTGCCGCTGGCAAGCTGGCCGCAGTCGGCCTCGCTCCAGCCGCGGTCAAGCAACTCGGCGATCAGGGCCGGGTAGCAGGACACGTCGTCGAGCCCGGCGGGGAGCTCGTCGGTGCCGTCGAAGTCGCCGCCGATGCCGACATGATCGATGCCCGCCACCTCCCGGACGTGCTCGGCGTGGTCGGCGACCTGGCGGATGGTGGCGACCGGCGGCGGCTGCGACTTCGCGCGCTCCTGCCGGGCCCGGTGCCTGGCGCCGTAATCCCACGGGTCCTGCCCGTCCCGTTCCATGTCCGCGATCAGGCCCAGTTCCCACTCCCGGCAGGCCGGGGAAACGAACGACGAGACGAACGTGACCATGCACAGCCCGCGGTTGCCCGGCAGCCGGGCCAGGATGTCGTCCGGCACGTTGCGGGGGTGGTCGCAGACCGCGCGGGCGCTGGAGTGGGAGAAGATGACCGGCGCCGCGGCCGCGTCGAGCGCGTCCGCCATGGTGGCGGGCGCCACGTGGGAGAGGTCGGCCAGCATGCCGAGCCGCTGCAGCTCCCCCACCACCAGGCGGCCGAAGCCGGTCAGCCCGCCCGCGGCCGGCTCATCGGTAGCCGAGTCGGCCCAGGGCACGTTCGCGGTGTGGGTCAGCGTGAGGTACCGGACGCCGAGCCGGTACAGGGCCCGCAGCACGCCCAGCGAGCAGCCGATGGAATGGCCGCCCTCGGCGCCGATGAGCGAGGCCAGCTTGCCCGCCGCGGTGATGCGGGCCACGTCGGCGGCGGTGAGCGCCAGCTCCAGCCGGTCCGGGTAGGCGGCGATCATGCGGTGCACGAGGTCGATCTGCTCCAGCGTGGTCGCCACCGCCGCCTCGCCTGCCAGCGTCACCGGCACGAACACCGACCAGAACTGCGTTCCCACCCCGCCCGCTGCCAGCCGTTTCAGATCGGTCTGGGTGTAGCCGGACCGCTCGGTGAGGCCGGCCCCGGCGGGATCGGAGTTCCCGTTCTCGCGTAGCTCCCAGGGAAGATCGTTGTGCCCGTCCGCCAGCGGATAGCGCCGGAGGACCGCCCGCGCCGCTTCAATTGTCACGGCCCAACCCTACGGGTACAGATAAGGACATGACCTACCGCCCTGACCCGCGGGTCGACGCCTACCTCAGCGCCCTGCCGGGCTGGCAGCAGGACATCTGCCAGCAGGTCCGCGACCTGGTCCACGCCGCCGACCCGGAGGTGGCCGAGACCATCAAGCGCACCGACCGCCCGTATTTCGTGCTGCAGGGC
>DASQSC010000492.1:0-5676 GCA_035642555.1 Streptosporangiaceae bacterium
CATGATGAACTCGCCGCCGGTGTAGTCCGTGCCGGGGGCGTCGAGGCCGATCACGACCTGGAGCGGGAAGAGCATCTCGCCGAACACGTCCCGGTGCAGCGCGTTCCAGTCGCCGGCCCGGTAGCGCAGCAGGATCTGAGCGGACCTGGCCTGACCGGCCCGGTGGCAGCGTGCCACCCACTCCGCCAGCGTGTCCGGCCACGGCGTCGGCTGGCCGAGCCGGGCGGCCCAGTCCCTGGCGACCGGCAGCAGCCGCGGGTAGAACGCCTCCCGCAGCTCGCGTACCAGCTCCGGCAGGTCGTGGGTGAAGTACCGGTACTCGCCGGAGCCGAACCGGTGCCTGGCCATGTCCACGGTCGCGCGGAAGCAGCCGTCCTGCTCGTACACCGCGGCGATGGCGCGGCACTCGCCGGGGGCCAGCAACTGGCCGGTGAGCGCGCTGCCGTGTTCATCGAGCTCCGCGGCCAGTGCGTCCCAGTCCTGCCCTGTCACCCGGCCTGCCACCCTCGTGTCGGCGGTCATCATCGCCTGCGTCCCCTTCCTTCCTGGTATCTCCACAATGACCTGCGGCGGCCTGGGTTGCTGGCGGGATCCGGACCTCGCGCCCGGCGGGCGGCCGGAAAGTGTCGTACCCCTGTGCTGGAGTCGAGGGGACAGCCAGCGGAGGTGCCTCGTGATGCGCGGAGAAATTCTTTGACCGGTTTCCGCGGGACGGAATACCTTTGAGCCGCTCAACTGTTGAGCGAATCAGGAGACAGCGAGGGAACCGGGCTGGCGAGGCCCGGCACCTGGAGCCGAGCAGCGGAAGGGAGGCGGCCATGGGCTGGTGCCCCGAGTGCGGCGACGAACTCGACCAGGAGCTGTTTGACGCTACGGCCGAGTTCCTGGGCCAGTTGCTGCGGCAGGGAGACAAGCTGGCGGAGGAGTTCGGCGTGCCGATCTTCGCCATCAAGGCGCTCCACCGGCTGGGAACCTCGGTCACGATGAAGGAACTCGGCCGGCAGCTCCACTGCGACCCGTCGTTCGTCACGATGATCGCGGACACGCTCGAGGAGCGCGGGCTGGCCCGGCGCGAGCCCAATCCCGCGGACCGCCGTCTCAAGAACCTCGTGCTCACCTCCAGCGGCCTGGAGCTGAAGCGGAAGGTGGAGCAGGCACTGGTCGGGCAGATGCCGTGGTCCGGCGCGCTCGACCGGGACGAGCGGGAGCACCTGCTCAAGCTGATCCGCAAGGTGACCGGCGCCGCGGCCGCCAGGCAGGCCGGGAACGCGCCAACGGGGGAAACGGGGGAGGTGAGCGACACCGGACACGCAGCTTCGCTGGCCGTCAGCTGACCACCGAAGCCGGAACCGCGGGGACCAGCGGCCGTGCGCCGCGAGCAGTCATAGCTGAGAAATCCTTCATCACACGCAGCGGGGCCTTCTCGGGCCGCGGCGCAGGATCCGTGCGCCCTGAGAAGAGGGTTAGGAGTCAACTTTGTCCTCGGCGCAATCGGTAACCGGGCGGGCGCGAACACCAGCCGCAACCGCAGGCGGCGGCCACCGCCGCCTCGGCCTGGCGCTCTTCGTCATCGCCACCGCCCAGCTCATGGTCGTGCTCGACGCGGCCATCGTGAACGTAGCCTTGCCGCACATCCAGCGGGCACTCGGCTTCTCCGGCAGCGGCCTGGAATGGGTCGTCACCGCGTACGCGGTCACGTTCGGCGGGCTGCTGCTGCTCGGCGGGCGGTCCGGCGACCTGCTCGGCCGCCGCAAGATCTTCATCACGGGGCTGCTGCTGTTCTCGGCCGCCTCCCTGCTGGGCGGGTTCGCCACCACCGGGGCGTGGCTGCTGGCCGCCCGGGCGGCGCAGGGCGTGGGCGGCGCGATGGTCGCGCCTACCGCGCTGGCACTGATCACCACGACGTTCCCGGAAGGCCCGTCCCGCAACCGGGCGATGGGCGTGTACGCCGCGATGAGCGGCGGCGGCGCCGCGGTCGGTTTGGTGGCCGGGGGCCTGCTCACCACCTACCTGTCCTGGCGGTGGGTCATGTTCGTGAACGTGCCCATCGGCATCCTGGTGGCGCTGGCGGCGCCGTACGTGCTGGCCGAATCGGAGCGCCGGCGCGGCCGGTTCGACCTGCCCGGGGCCATCACCGGCACCGGCGCGGTCGCGCTGCTGGTGTACGGCCTGTCCAACGCGAGCACCGACTCCTCCGGCGTCTCCCACTGGGGTGACACCAAGGTGATCGCGTCGCTGGCGGCGGCCGCCGTGCTGCTGGTGAGCTTCGTGCTGATCGAACGGCGCAGCCGGCACGCGCTGCTGCCGCTGCGGCTGCTGGCCAACCGCAGCCGGTCGGGCGCGTACCTGATCATGCTGTGCCTGGCCACCGCGATGTTCGGGATCTTCTTCTTCCTGACGATCTTCGTCCAGGAGGTGCTCGGCTACAGCGCGCTGCGGTCCGGGCTGGCATCCCTCCCGTTCGCCGCCACCATCGTGGTGGTCTCCGGGGTCGTGTCCCAGCTGATCAGCCGCACCGGCGCCCGGCCGCTCATGCTGACGGGGTCGGCGGTCGCGGCCGGCGGCATGTTCTGGTTCTCCCAGATCACCGTGCACAGCACCTACCTCGGCGGGCTGCTCGGCCCGATGCTGGTCACCTCGGCGGGCCTGGGCATGATGTTCGTGCCGCTGTCGCTGGTCGCCCTGAACCGGGTACGCGGCGAGGACTCCGGAATCGCTTCCAGCCTGCTCAACACCGGCCAGCAGGTCGGCGGCGCGATCGGGCTGGCCGCGCTCGGGACGGTCACCTGGACCGCGGTCGCGAACAGCATCAAGCACCAGGCCGCAGCGGCCGCCGCGGCCGCCGCGCGGGCGGGCCACCCGGTGCCGGCCGCCAAGGGCGGCTCGGTGCCGGCCGCGATGCTGCACCAGGCGCTGGCGACCGGGATCTCTCGCGGGTTCCTGGTGGCGGCCGGGATCGCCGTGCTGGCCCTGCTCGTCGTGGCCGTCACGATCCGGGTGCGGCGCAGCGACCTCTCCGGTGCCACGACGGCGCCCGCGGCGCCCGAGGCGGCGCTGGCGCCGGCCGGGGAACCGGTCCGGGTCCCCGAGCAGACGGCAGTCTCGGAGGTCAGCGCCGCCGCCGAGTAGGCACTTCCAGTGATGCGGACGGGCCGCCGGCACCCCGGCGGCCCGTCGCTGCTATGTGCCGCCAAGTACCCGATCCGGGCCCGGGAACCCGGACCCCCGCAGGCTGTTGCCGTAATTTGCCACGTCGGCGAACCTGTTGCCGCCGGAACGCAATAGAGAAGCGATGGACGACGACGAGCTGATCGCGGCGATGGCGGGCGGCGACGATACCGCGCTGCGGGAGTTGTTCGCCCGGAACGCGCCGTGGCTGGCGGCGCGGCTGCGTCCGCTCCTGCCCCCGGCCGAGGTGGAGGACGTGCTGCAGGAGAGCTTCCTGGCGGCCTGGCGCGGGGCGCGCGGCTACCGGCCCGAGGGCACGCCGGGCGGCTGGCTGTGGGGGATCACCCGGCGGCAGGCGGCGCTGTGGCTGCGCCGCCGCGGCCCGGACGGATTGCCGCTCGCCGCCCTGGCCGCCCGCGACGGGCAGCACGGAGGTGATCCGGCGGACGCCGCCGTGTGCCGGGCTGAGCTCGCCGAGGCGGTCAGGGCGCTCGGCCCGGAGGGCAGCCCGGCGCAGGAGGTCTGGCGGCTGATGTACCTGGAGGACCGGACGGTCACCGAGGTGGCCGGGCTGATGGGCGTTCCCGAGGGCACGGTGAAAAGCCGCGCTCACCGGGTCCGGCGGATCCTGCGCGCGGTGCTGCGGGAGCCGGTGCGGGACGGAGGCGGGCGATGACCTTGCGCCATGAGATGACCGGTGGCCGCGATGACCGGCCGGGACCGGGCCAGGGCCCGCCCGGCGTAGACCTGAACCGGGCCTGGCTGGGGGTGGCCGCGGAGGTCTGGCGCCGCCGCCCGGGACCGGCGGAGCGGCTGGCCGGGCGGGCGCTGCGATCGCCGGGCCTGGCGCGGGCGCTGGTGGCCACGCCGTCGCTGCTGCTCGGCTGGGTCATCGCCAGCGCGGTCGTGCTGGCGGCGGGGATGCTCGCCACGCTGGGGACCGGCACGCCGTTCGTGGCCTTGTCCGCGCCCGGGGTCGCGGCCGCGGGCATTGCCTACGCCTACGGCCCGGGCATCGACCCCGCCTGGGAACTGTCGCAGAGCATGGCGGTCGGCGACCGGATGGTGCTGCTGGTCCGGGTGCTGGTCGTGTTCGCGCTCAACGCGGCCCTCGGGCTGGCCGCCTCGGCGGCGTCGGGGACCGCGGCCGCCGTCACCTTCGGCTGGCTGATCCCGATGACCGCGGTGTCCGCGCTGGCTCTCGCGGCGGCGGCGGTCACCCGCTCGGCGAGCACCGGCGCCGCGACGGGCCTGGCCGCCTGGGCGATCACGGTGCTGTCGGCGCGCTCGGCTTCCGGCCAGGTCAGCACCGCGGTCGCCAGTTCGGTGCTGGTCCTTCCCTACCTGGCGGTCGCCGCCGGCTGCGGCGCCATCGCGTGGTTTGCCACCCGCATTCCGAAAGGAACGTCGTGAACGTTGAGATCAGCAATGTGACCAGGCGGTTCGGCCGTACCGAGGCGGTGGCCGGGGTGAGGCTGGAGACCGGTCCCGGGGTGTTCGGGCTGCTGGGGCCGAACGGCGCGGGCAAGACCACGCTGCTGCGGATGCTGGCGACGGTGATCCCGCCGAGCACCGGCCAGGTGCGGCTGCTCGGGCGCGACCCGGGCAGTTACGGGCCGCGACGGGAGATCCGGCGCAGGCTGGGTTACCTGCCGCAGAACCTGGGCTATTACCGGGGCTTCACGGTGGCCGACTTCGTCGAGTACTTCGCGCTGCTGAAGGAGATGCCGCCGGGCCGGGTGCCGCAGGCGGTGGCGGCCGCGATCGAGCGGGTCGACCTCGGCGGCCGGGCGAGAGCGAAACTGCGCACCCTGTCCGGCGGCATGCTGCGCCGGGCCGGGATCGCGCAGGCGATCGTCAACGAGCCGGAGCTGCTGCTGCTGGACGAGCCGACCGCCGGCCTCGACCCCGAGCAGCGGGTGGCGTTCCGCGCTTTGCTGCGCGACCTCGGCGAGCGGGCCACCGTGATCGTCTCGACCCACCTGGTCGAGGACGTCGGCACCGCCTGCAGCGAGGTCGCGCTGATGGACGCGGGGAAGATCGTGTTCCAGGGCACCCCGGCCGAGCTGACCGCCCGCGGCGAGGGCACCGGCGCGGCCGGCGACGCCCCGCTGGAGCGCGGCTACAGCGCGGTACTCGCGGCCGCCCGGTCCGGTAAGGCGGCGGCGTGATGACCGCCGTGACCGGCGCCCCGGTGCGGCCCCGGGCACCGCGCGCCGCCGGCGCGGTCCCGCTCAGCGCCGCCCGGCTGCTGCGGGTGGAACTGCGCCGCAACGTGATGCCGTGGCTGCTGCCGCTGATCGCGGCGCTGTTCTGGTTTGACTCCTACCGGCCAAGCACCGGCACGGCGGCGCTGTACGGGCTGCGCACGTTCTGGAACCTGGGCCAGGGGCACACGATCATCGACTTCGGGCCGTTCGTGGCCGGCGCGGCCGCCTGGATGGGATCGCGGGACGGCCGCCGCGGCCTGGCTGACCTGGTGACCGCGACCGCCCGGCCGCGCTGGGC
>DASQSC010000493.1:0-3461 GCA_035642555.1 Streptosporangiaceae bacterium
TGAACCAGCCACAGGTCGAGGTAGCTGGTGCCGAGCGCGCGCAGGCTCTCGGACAGGGTGGCGCGCTCCCGGCCCGCCCGGCCGGACGGCAGCTTGCTGGTGATGAACACCTCGCCCCGGTCAAGCCCGCTCCCGGCCACCGCCCGGCCGACCTCGGCCTCGTTGCCGTACATGGTGGCGGTGTCGATGTGCCGGTAGCCGGCCTCCAGCGCGGCCGCCATGGCGTGCTGCCCGGGCCGGCCGCGCAGCCGCCAGGTGCCCAGCCCGAGCATGGGCATCGCTACGTCGCCGGGAAGGGTCACGATGGGGATTGCGGGCGCCTGCGTCATGCGACCATCCTGCCCGGCCGGCCAGGCGGCATGCCACCGGCCGGCGGCAGGTCAGAGCTTCACCACCGAGCGCAGCACCTCGCCCCGCTCCATCTTGGCGAACGCGTCCTCGACCGCCTCCAGGGCGATCGTCTCGGACACGAACTTCTCCAGCGGCAGCCGCCCCTGCAGGTAGAGGTCGGTGAGCAGGGGGAAGTCGCGCTCGGGCAGGCAGTCGCCGTACCAGGAGGACTTCAGCGCGCCGCCGCGGCCGAAGAAGTCGAGCAGCGGCATCTCCAGCCGCATCTCCGGGGTCGGCACCCCGACCAGCACCACGATGCCGGCCAGGTCCCGGGCGTAGAAGGCCTGCTGGTAGGTTTCCGGCCGTCCGATCGCCTCGATCACCACGTCGGCCCCGTTGCCCCCGGTCAGCTCCTGGATCCGGGCTACCGGGTCGGCCTCCCGCGAGTTGATGACGTGGGTGGCCCCGAACTGGATGGCCCACTCCAGCTTCCGCGGGTCGATGTCGACCGCGATGATCGCGGCGGCCCCCGCCAGCCGGGCCCCCAGCACCGCCGCATCGCCCACCCCGCCGCAGCCGATGACCGCGACCGTGTCGCCCCGCGTCACCGGGGCGGTGTTGATGGCCGCTCCCAGCCCCGCCATCACGCCGCAGCCGAGCAGCCCCGCCACCTCCGGCGGGACAGCGGGATCCACCTTGGTGCACTGCCCGGCCGCGACCAGGGTCTTCTCGGCGAAGGCGCCGATGCCCAGGGCCGGCGACAGCGGAGTCCCGTCGGAGAGCGTCATCTGCTGCCGCGCGTTGTGCGTGCTGAAGCAGTACCACGGCCGCCCGCGGCGGCAGGCCCGGCACTGCCCGCACACGGCCCGCCAGTTGAGGATCACGAAGTCGCCCGGCGCCAGCCGGGTCTCGCCGTCGCCGATCGCCTCCACCACGCCCGCCGCCTCGTGCCCGAGCAGGTACGGGAAGTCGTCCCCGATGCCCCCCTCGCGGTAGTGCAGGTCGGTGTGGCAGACCCCGCAGGCCTGTATCCGCACCAGGGCCTCGCCCGGTCCGGGGTCCGGCACCTCGACGCTGGTGATCTCGACCGGCTCGCCTTTGCCGCGGGCGATCACGCCCCGCACGGTGCTTGTCATGGCGCTATCGTGCTCCATTTGCCAGCGGGAACGGAAGCCGTCCCCGCTGCTCGCCGGGCGCCAATCCGGGCCCGGCTTCACGGGAAGGCATTTTGGATACAGGACGCGATATACTGACCGCAGGGGGTGGAGGCGATGACGACGCTAGGAACTCAGCCCGCTGCGGAACCCGGAGTGATCCGCCCGGTGCAGCGGCCGGTCCCGCTGCGGCAGTCCGTGTATGAGTCCCTGGTGGAGCTGGTCGTCGACGGCCGCCTGCAGCCGGGCCAGCACCTGGTCGAGACGGAGCTGGCGCGCCTGCTCGGGGTGAGCCGGCAGCCGGTCCGGGAGGCGCTGCACCGGCTGGAGGCCGAGGGCTGGGTCGACCTGCGGCCCAACCAGGGCGCGTTCGTGCACGTCCCCACCGACCAGGAGGTCGACGAGCTGCTGGACGTGCGGGAGCTGCTCGAGGTGGAGACCGCCCGGCTGGCGGCCAGGGCAGCCAGGACGGGCCGGGGCGGCAAGGAGCAGCTGTCCTCGCTGCGCGAGATCTGCCGGGAGGGCGAGGCCGCGGTCGAGGCGGGCGACAGCGAGCGGTTCGTGGCGGTCAACAACCGGTTCCACGCGGCGCTGGCGGCCCTGGCAGGCAATGCCGTGCTGGCGGAGGTGACCGGGATCGTCGGGCGCCGGGTGCGCTGGTACTACCGGCTGGTGGCCCCGATGCGCGGGGCCGGGTCGAGCGCCGAGCACCTCGAGCTGGTCGAGGCGATCGAAGCGGGAGACGAGGAACGGGCCGCCAAGGCGGCCCGCGACCACACCGAGCGCACCCGGACCGCGTATCACCGGCCCGGCGTGACCGAGTGGGGGCTGCCCCGGTTCCAGACCGGGTAGCGGCAGGCGATGGCGCACGGGCCGACGGCCGGGTCGGCCCGTGCGCCACGTTCCTGGCGGACTCAGCGTGCCCGGAGGGGCTACGCGATAGCAGGCTTGGCCTTGTCCGCCTCCTTCTCCGCTGTCTTGCGGACGGCGGTCTCCATCTGCTCAACCGTCGGGCGCTTGGCGAGGAACATCATGACCAAGGCGGCCAGTGCCCCCAGCGCGGCGCCGAAGAAGAACCCGAGCACCCAGTGATAGTGAGCGTTGCCGTAGAAGGTGCCGGTCATGACGAACGCCGCGCCGCCGCCGGCGAAGCTGCCGCCGAGCGCCTTCCAGGCGTAGACGGAGCCGTAGTTGATCGCGTTGTTGGTCTCGCCCCAGTAGTCCGCGACCAGCGCCGCGGTCATCGGGAAGTTGGCGCCGGACAGTCCGCCCGAGATGACGGCGCAGATCGCGAACAGCACGGCCAGGTGATGAGCGCCGGTGAAGAACGCGAGCAACTGGAACACCACGTTGCCCCAGTAGGCGTAGATCATCGTCCGGCGCCGGCCGATGTACTCGGATATCTTCCCGTAGATCGGCCGGAAGAGCCCATCGGCGAGCGAGAACCCGGCGAACCCGACCACGCCGATGTAGCCGAGACCGTAGGCCTTGGCGAACGGGACATAGAAGGCCACCCCGAACAGCGAGCAGCCCACGTACAGGGCGTAGCTGATCGCCACCCACTTGGCCTGCGGGGTGCGCCACATCTCGCCGAGGTTGTAGTGCCGCAGCGACGGCGGGTTGTTCACCAGGTCCCGGGTGCTGTGCTTGTGCCAGTTGAGGGGGTCGATATCCGTCGGCCACCAGTTCTTCGGCGGGTCCTTCATGAACGCGCCGGCCAGGCAGATGCCGACGGTCATGATGATGCCCTGGATGATGATGTAGGTCTTGACCGTGCTGACGCTCATGTTGCCGGAGCCCGAGGCCTGCCCGGCCGCGCCGATGGCGAAGATGAAGGGCACCGCGCCGTAGGCCCAGCCGCCGTTGACGAACCCGGTGCGCCAGCCCTTCTTCTCCGGGAACCACTTGGCCACGATGTTGATGCAGCTCGAGTAGATCATCCCGGAGCCGATGCCGCCGAGCATGGCGTAGCTGACG
>DASQSC010000494.1:0-8157 GCA_035642555.1 Streptosporangiaceae bacterium
GCCTGGTGGATGTGGTCGTGGTAGGTCCGCGGGTCGGCGCCGGCCCGGGCGAACACCACCGCCGCGCCGCTGGCGGCCAGCGCGGCGGCGATGTCGTCCTGCGTCGACAGCGGGTTGGAGGCCGCCAGCAGCACCCGGGCCCCGCCCGCCTGCAGCGCCTGCACCAGGACCGCGGTCTCGGCGGTCACGTGCAGGCAGGCGGCGACGGTCAGCCCGGCGAACGGCTGGCCGGCCGTGAACCGCTCGGTGATCCGGGCCAGCACCGGCATCGCCTGCCGTGCCCAGCCGATGCGGGCCTTGCCCGCACCGGCCAGGCCGGGGTCGGCGATGTCGGAGTGTTCAGCGTCCACGGCCAAGCCAGCAGCGGCTCAGTACCGGTAGTGGTCGGGCTTGTAGGGGCCTTCGACCGGGAGGCCGAGGTAGCCGGCCTGCTCCTTGGTGAGCTCGGTGAGCCTGACGCCGAGCGCGGGCAGATGCAGCCGGGCCACCTTCTCGTCCAGGTACTTGGGCAGCACGTGCACCCCGACCGGGTAGTCCTCGTGCTTGCTGAACAGCTCCACCTGGGCGATGACCTGGTTGGTGAAGGAGTTGGACATGACGAAGCTGGGGTGGCCGGTGGCGTTGCCCAGGTTGAGCAGCCGCCCCTCCGACAGCACGATCACGGCGTGCCCGTCCTCGAACCTCCACTCGTCGACCTGTGGCTTGATGTTCTCCCGCCACACGCCCGGCCAGCGGGCCAGGCCCGCCATGTCGATCTCGTTGTCGAAGTGGCCGATGTTCCCGACGATCGCCTGGTGCTTCATCTGGCTCATGTGCTCGGCGGTGATGACGCCCAGGTTGCCGGTGGCGGTGACGAAGATGTCCGCCGTGCTCACCACGTCCTCCAGGGTGGCGACCTGGTAGCCGTCCATGGCCGCTTGCAGCGCGCAGATCGGGTCGATCTCGGTGATGATCACGCGGGCGCCCTGGCCCCGCAGCGACTCGGCGCACCCCTTGCCCACGTCGCCGTACCCGCACACCAGCGCCACCTTGCCGCCGATGAGCACGTCGGTGGCCCGCTTGATGCCATCGATGAGCGAATGACGGCAGCCGTACTTGTTGTCGAACTTCGACTTGGTGACCGAGTCGTTGACGTTGATCGCCGGGAACTGCAGCGTCCCGTCCCGCGCCATCTCGTACAGCCGGTGCACGCCGGTGGTGGTCTCCTCGGTCACGCCCCGGATCCCGGCCGCCATCCGGGTGAACCGCTGCCCATCGGCCGCCAGCGAGGACCGCAGCACCTCCAGCACGGCCCGCCACTCCTCCGGGTCGCCCGCGCCCGCCGACGGCACCGCGCCCGCCTGCTCGTACTGCATGCCCTTGTGCACCAGCAGGGTGGCGTCCCCGCCGTCGTCGAGGATCATGTCCGGGCCGTCCTCACCCGGCCAGGTCAGCGCCTGGTCCGTGCACCACCAGTACTCCGGCAGCGTCTCGCCCTTCCAGGCGAACACCGGGATGCCGCGCGGGTCATCGGCCGACCCGTCCGGCCCCACCGCCACCGCCGCCGCCGCGTGGTCCTGGGTGGAGAAGATGTTGCAGCTCGCCCACCGCACCTGCGCGCCCATCGCGACCAGCGTCTCGATCAGCACCGCCGTCTGCACCGTCATGTGCAGCGAGCCGGTGATCCGGGCGCCCCGCAGCGGCTGCGTGGCCGCATACTCGGCCCGCACCGCCATCAGGCCGGGCATCTCATGCTCGGCGAGCGTGATCTCCTTCCGCCCGAACGACGCCAGCGACAGGTCGGCGACCTTGAACGGGGGCGGCTGCTGAGCCATATGCGTTCCTCCAGTGACTGCCGGTTTCGTCATGCCGACGGTACGGCAGTCCCCGGCCCGGGCGCACGCGTTGGGCGCTGTTTCTGACATAAGAATGTTAGATTGATGCCGTGCGTATCACAGCGGCGGCTCAGCGGCTCGGGACCTCCCCCCGGATGCTCCGCTACCGGGACCTGCTCGGGCTGCTGCCGCCGGTCCGCGATCGCGCCCGCGCGGTCCGGCACCGGCGCTTCGGCGGCGCTGACCTGGCCGCGGTCTCGCTGGAGCTGGAGATCGAGCGGCGGTACGACATCTCCCCCGCCGCCCTCGCGTTCGGCCTCCGGGCGGTGGCCGAGCCGGGCGTGCGGGCCGAGGTGGCGGAGCTCGGGCGGCGGATCGGCCGCATTCCATCCCCGCCCGCCCGGGCGCTGGAATTCGAGAAGGAACGGGCATTGCGCCTGCTGGGGCTGTCACCACAGCGCCAGCCCGGTCGCACCGATGGTCAGCCGCGCGCCGCCGCGCCGGGCCTGCCTGCCGCCGGGCGCCGCCCCGCCCACTCCGGCCGCAGGATGGCGTAGACCATCTCGTCGGTCCACTCCCCCTTGACGTACTCGTTCTCTCGCAGGTGGGCCTCCCGCCGCATGCCGCACCGCTCCATCACCCGGGCGGAGGCGACGTTGCGGGCATCACAGCGCCCGAAGATGCGGTGCAGCCGCAGCCCGTCGAACCCGAGCCGCAGCAGCTCGACGGTGGCCTCGGTGGCCAGCCCGCGGCCGTGGTGCGCGGGGTGGAACACGAACCCGACCTCGCCCTGCTGGTTGGCCCGGCTGCGCCAGAACAGGGTGCAGTCCCCGACCAGCTGCCCGCTGCCGGCCAGCTCGGCGGCCAGGCTGAGCGCCTGACCCTCCTCGCGCAGCACGGCGGACTTCGCCTTGTCCGCCAGCATCGCGCTGACCTGATCCCGGTCCTTCGGCTCCGAGTACAGGAACCGGTTCACCTCGGGCAGCTTGTGGAACTCATACAGGGCGTCGAGGTCACCGCGGGCAAACGGCCGCAACAACAGCCGGGGCGTCCGGATCGGGTACTCGGGCCGCAACACGTGACGATTCTGCCCTACCGGGCGCGGCCCGGCGGGTCACCGGGCGGGCGGCCTGACCTAGCCGCCCCCGCGGGGGCGCATCCGCGCGGCCCGGATGGCCGGGTCGGTGGCATCGGCCCGGGCCGCCTGGTACAGATCAGGTTCCAGGTAGATCATGTCGGCGATCGGCACTGCCGCCCGGATCCTCCGTTCCGCGGCGTCAATTCCAGCGGCGATGGCGCCGGCCTGGTCCGTATGCCGCACCGCAATCTTGGCCGCGACCAGCAGGCTCTCCGGCCCCATGTGCAGCGTGCGCAGGTGGATCACCCCTTCCACCTCCGGCCCGGCTTCCAGCGCGGCCACGATGGCCTGTACGACCTCAGCGCTGGCCGACTCCCCGATCAGCAGGCTCTTCATCTCGACCGCGAGGATCGCCGCCACCCCCGCCAGCAGCGCGCTGATCGCCAGCGAGCCGGCGCCGTCCCAGGCCCCGTTCCCGGTGACAACGGCCAGGGCCACGCCGGTGGCCGCGAACAGCAGGCCGGTCAGCGCGGCGACGTCCTCCAGCAGGATCGCGGGCAGCTCCGGTGCCTTGGCCCGGCGGATGAACGCCAGCCAGCCGCGCCAGCCGCGCTGCCCGCCCCGGCCCCGTTCCCGCCACGACTCCCGCACCGCGGTCCGCAGCGAGAAGCTCTCCAGCGCAATGCCGATGCCCAGCACCACGAACGCGACCACCGGCGAGCGCACCGGCTCCGGGTGGGTGACCTTGTGGAGCCCCTCGTAGAACGAGAACACCGCGCCCACCGTGAACAGCACCACCGCGACCACGAACGCGTAGAAGTACCGCTCCCGGCCGAAGCCGAACGGGTGCTGCTCGGTCTCCGCCCGCCCGGCGCGGCTGCGGCCGAGCAGCAGCAGGCCCTGGTTCCCGGAGTCGGCGAGCGAGTGCGCTGACTCGGCGAGCATGGACACCGACCCGGTGACGGCGAACGCCACGAACTTGGTGGCGGTGATGCCGAGGTTCGCGCCCAGCGCCGCCAGCACCGCCCGCAGCCCGCCCGCGCTGTGCCCGTCCTGGCCGGTCCCGTCCTGGCTGTGCTCGTCCTGGCCGCGCTCGTCCCGGCCAGGCCCGGCCGGGCCCGGCTCCGTGCCACTCATCCCATTCCTAACGCTTGCCGTGCTCCCGCGCTACTGCGCGATCCGTGCCTTGAGCTCCTCGATCACGGCGACCGGGCCCGGATCGATGCCGCACGCGATCCCGAGGTACACGCTCGCATAGTCGATCAGCTGCACGAGGCTGGCCAGCCTGGCCAGCGGCTGGTCGCCCTCCGCCGCCAGCTCGCTGACGGCGATCCCGCGCTCGGACGCCAGCTGCGCCGACTCCTCCCGGCGCCGGGTCACCTGCGGGTGCTCCTGGGTGTCGCGCAGCAAAACCAGCCGGATCGGGACCGAGGCCTGGCGCAGGCCCAGTTCCCGGTCCAGGTCCAGGTCAAGCTCCGGGTCCAGGTCAAGGTCACCGTCGGCGTCCCAGCCCCCGGCCGTCCCCGGGGCCGGGGCGGCCGCCTGCCCGCCGCCGGGGCCGCTCCCGAACGGGCCGTCGAAGGTGACGACCTGGTTGTGGTTGGCCTCGGGCAGGGTCCCGGCGACCCCCGGGTACTTTGCGTTCTCGTTCAGCTGGCAGGCGAACCGGTACCCGGCGACGGCGGTGAGCGGCGAGGTTCCCCAGATCACGGGCAGGGTACCGGCCAGGTCCAGCGCAAGCGACTTGCCCGGGTTGACGAACGACTCGCTGTCAGGCCGGCACAGGTGCGAGACCCGTTCCAGTTCGGCGGCCGCCGACTCGTAGGCGTCCGGGCCCAGGTCGGCGAGGCCGAGCGTGGCCGCGATCACGAGCAGCGGCACCGACAGGCCCCACAGGGTGGACCTGGGCTGGCCGGCCGACCGCACCGGCACCATCGGCGCGCTGGCCTGCTCGGCCATGGCCGCCAGCGGCGAGCCGCTGCCGCCCACCGCGATCAGCCGGCAGCCGCGGCGCACGGCCTCGGCGGTGGCGGACAGGGTCTCCTCGGTCCGGCCCGAGCACGACACGGAGATGACCAGGTCGGCGGCACCGACCCAGCCGGGCAGCCGGTAGTCGTGCACGACGGCGACCTGGACCGGGCAGCCGGGACCGCACACGGCCGCCAGCACCTGCCCGGCGATCCCGGACCCGCCCATGCCGGTCACCACCACCGCGCGTGGCCGGCCCGCCCCGGTGACCGGGCTCAGGTCGGTCTCCGCTGTGGTCGCGGCGGCCGCCCTGACCTGGGCCGCCGCCGACGCCACCTGGCGCAGCATGCCCGCCGGGTCGGCCGCTTCCAGCAGCTCAGGGTCATCGAGCCGGTCAGCGGCCATCGTCATGTGGCCTGCTCGGGCCGGCGCGCCGAGTCCACGAGCAGGACCGGGATGTCGTCGCGGACGGGGTAGGCGAGGCCGCACTCCGGGTTGGTGCACACGAGCTCGCTGGCCTCCTCATCCGGGCGCAGCGGCGCGTGGCAGGCCGGGCAGGCCAGGATCTCCAGCAGCCAGTCGTCAATGTTCACGAGATCTCCCACCGGAACGGGGCTCGGCAAGCCCGGACGTGCGGCCTGATACCACCGCATGTCTTATCGCAGCCGAACGGTCTGGTACCACCGAATGCCTTACCCCGCCTCGCCGCGCACGATCGCGAGCACCTCGTCGCGGACCGCGGCCAGCCCGGCCTCGTCCGCGGCCTCCACGTTGAGGCGCAGCAACGGCTCGGTGTTCGACGGGCGGAGGTTGAACCACCAGTCGCTGCCGGAGACTGTCAGCCCGTCCAGCTCGTCGGTGCTGACGCCGGGCCGGTCCGCGAAGGCGGCGCGGACCGCGGCGGTGACGCCGGCCTGGTCGCGCACCTCGCTGTTGATCTCCCCGGAGGCGTGGTAGCGGGAGAACTCCGCCAGCAGCTCGGACAGCGGCCGGTCCTGGCCGCCGAGCGCGGCCAGCACGTGCAGGGCGGCCAGCATGCCGGAATCGGCGAACCAGAAGTCCCGGAAGTAGAAGTGGCCGGAATGCTCTCCGCCGAAAATCGCCCCCGTCTCGGCCATCCGCGCCTTGATGAACGAGTGCCCGACCCGGGTCCGGACCGGCGTACCGCCATGCTCGGTGATGATCTCCGGCACCGCCCGCGACGTGATCAGGTTGTGGATGACCGTCGCGCCGGGCTCCCGCGCCAGCTCGCGCACGGCGATCAGCGCGGTGAGCACCGACGGCGAGACGATCTGGCCGCGCTCGTCGACCACGAAGCAGCGGTCGGCGTCCCCGTCGAACGCCAGGCCCACGTCGGCCCCCGCCTGCAGCACGGCCTGCTGCAGGTCGCGCAGGTTGGCCGGGTCGATGGGATTGGCCTCGTGGTTCGGGAACGTGCCGTCGAGCTCGAAGAACAGCGGGAACAGGGTGATCGGCAGCCCTTCGAACACCTTGGGCACGGTGTGGCCGGCCATCCCGTTCCCGGCGTCCACCGCGACCGTCAGCGGCCGGATGCCGGACAGGCCGACGAGTTCCTTGAGGTGGCTGGCATAACCGGAGAGCAGGTCGCGCCGGGTGACCGTGCCCGGCTCACCCTGGTACGGAGGCACCCCGGCGGCGACCATCTCCTGCAGCTCGGCCAGGCCGGAATCGGCACCGACCGGGCGCGCCCCGGCGCGGCACAGCTTGATCCCGTTGTACTTGGACGGGTTGTGGCTGGCCGTGATCATCGCGCCCGGGATGTCCAGGCTGCCGCTGGCGTAGTAGAGCATGTCGGTCGAGCCGAGACCGGCGGCGACCACGTCGGCCCCCTGCGAGGTGGCGCCGCGCGCGAACGCGTCCGCCAGCGGCGGCGACGAGGTGCGCATGTCGTGCACGATCACGACTGACGGCGCTCCGGTGAGCCGGATAAAGGCAGCCCCGACCGCCGCCGCCACATCCTCGTCAAGCTGGTCGGGGACGGTCCCGCGGATGTCGTAAGCCTTGAAGATCTTGCCGTAATCGGCCACCTCGGCTTCGCCTCCCGTGTCGGCCGGCCGGACGCCTCGGGTTCAGGTGTCCGAGCCTACCGCCGGGACGCGCACCGGCATCCTGGCCCCGTTCCTGGGCGAGTCTGGGGGATTCCACGCGGCCGGCCGGGCCGCGGCGGCCGGCGCTACCGGCGCTACCGGCGCTGCCGGCGCTCGTCCGGGGCGGAGCGCAGCACCCGCAGGTGACCGCGCCTGGCCACCTCGATGCCCTGCCCGGCCGGCTCCCGCCCGGGACCGGGCAGGGCGGCCTCGCGTACCGCGTCGGCCAGCGCCTCCAGGTCGTCGGCGGCAGGCGGCTCCGGCTCCGCCTCAGCCAGCGGGAGCCGGACCACGTCCCACCCGCGGGGCGCGGTCAGCCGGTCCGCGTGACCCGTGCACAGGTCGTAGCAGTGCGGCTCGACATACGCGGCCAGCGGGCCGAGCACGGCAGTCGAGTCCCGGTACACGTAGGTGAGCGTGTAGACGGCCAGCCGCCGGCACCCCGGCCGGGAACAGCTACGGGACATCACCGGCTCCACCTCGCTCACAGCCCGGCCCCGCCACGGTCCCGGCGCCGGCCCCGGTCGTGAGGCGGCCGCGTGCCCCACTTCGGGGCAGGGTCACGCGCATCGCTCACATCGGCTGACCGTACCGATACCGGGCCCGCAACGCCATCACCCAGGGCGGTGTCGGGCGTCGTGTCTCGGGCCGGGCCGGCCCGTCCCCGGGAACGTGCCCGGATACGCTCGGGCTGTGCGGACCGGGGAGGGGTAGCTGTGCGGACCGGAGAGGGGCGCGGGATGCCGGCCGGCGGCCGCATCAGGCGCCGTGACCGGCACGGCCGGGGTCTGCGGGGAGTGCTCGCCCCGGCCGGGGTGCCGTTGCACCGGACCCGGGCTGAGCGGTTCGATGACCTGGTCTTGCAGGCCGTGGCCCGGCTGGAGCCGCGATGGGAGTCGCAGCTGGCGCGGGTCGAGTTCGCGGTGGAGGAGATCCCGCCGCTCGGCCCGCCCGGCCAGGCCCCGGGCCCGGTACCGCTGGCGCGGCTGGAGGAAGGACCACCGCCGGCCGCTGCGGCCGGCGCCGCGGAACATGGCGGGCCGCCAGGCCCGCCGCGCATCGTGCTGTACCGGCGGCCGCTGATGGCCCGGGCCGACGGTGAAGAAGACCTGGGTGACCTGGTCTCCGACGTGGTGATCGAGGAATTCGCGCGGCTGCTCGGGATCGACCCGGAACAGGTCGATCCCGG
>DASQSC010000495.1:0-6710 GCA_035642555.1 Streptosporangiaceae bacterium
TGCGCCCCGATCAGTGGAGCGCGATCAAGGCGCTCGTGGTTGACCGCCGTCGCGCCCTGGTCGTGCAGCGCACCGGTTGGGGAAAGTCGGCCGTGTATTTCATCGCCACGGCCCTGCTGCGGGAGCGGGGCGCGGGCCCGAGCGTCATCGTGTCACCGCTGCTGGCGCTTATGCGCAACCAAATCGACGCGGCGGGGCGCGCCGGTATCCGGGCGGCCACGATCAACTCGTCCAACACCGAGGAATGGGAGGAGGTCTACGCCTCGATCCAGGCCGGCCAGACCGACGTCCTGCTCGTCAGCCCCGAGCGGCTCAACAACCCCCGCTTTCGTGACCTGATTCTGCCCCGCCTCGCCAGCTCAGCCGGGATGATCGTCATCGACGAGGCGCATTGCATCTCCGATTGGGGCCACGACTTCCGGCCCGACTACCGGCGCCTCCGTGACGTGGTGGCGGGACTCCCGCCGGGCGTGCCGGTGCTCGCCACCACCGCGACCGCCAACGAACGGGTCACCCGCGACGTCGCGGAGCAGCTCGGCACCGGCCCGAGTGACTCGTCGTGGCCACTGGTACTGCGCGGCCCGCTTGATCGCGACAGCCTGCACCTGTCCGTGGTGCGGCTGCCGCACGCGGCGCTGCGACTGGGCTGGCTAACCGACCACCTTGGCGGTCTGCCCGGCTCAGGCATCGTCTACACCCTCACCGTGGCCGCCGCCCACGATGTGGCTGAGTTCCTGCGTGACTCCGGATATGAGGCCGAGGCATATACCGGGCAGACCGACCCGCAGCAGCGCCTGCGCATCGAGGAAAGCCTGCTCACCAACAAGCTCAAGGCCGTGGTGGCGACCAGCGCGCTCGGCATGGGATACGACAAACCTGACCTCGGTTTCATCATCCATCTGGGGGCGCCGCAGTCGCCGGTCGCCTACTACCAGCAGATCGGCCGGGCAGGCAGGGGCGTGGAACGCGCCGAGGTGATCCTGCTGCCCGCCACGGAGGACCGCGATATCTGGGCATACTTCGCCAGCCTGGCGTTCCCGCCCGAACGCGTGGTCCGCGCCACCTTCGACGCACTGGCCGGGGCCAGCGGCCCGCTCTCGCTGGCGGCGCTGGAAGCACAGGTCGATCTGGGACGCAGCCGTCTGGAGACCATGCTGAAGGTGCTCGACGTGGACGGCGCGGTCCGCCGGGTGGGCGGCGGCTGGGAAGCAACCGGCCAGCCCTGGGCCTACGACGCCGAGCGTTACGCACGGGTGGCCGCCGAACGGGAGCGCGAGCAGGAGGCCATGCTCGGCTATGTGGCGACCACTGGCTGCCGCATGGACTACCTGCGCCGCGAACTCGATGACCCCGCCGCTGCCCTCTGCGGCCGGTGTGACAACTGCACCGGGACCGCCCGCACGGCAGAGGTCAGCCAAGCGAGCGAGGACGTCGCCCGCACCAGGCTCCGGCGGCCGGGCGTGACCCTCCAGCCTCGGCGGATGTGGCCGTCCGGGATGGCGAAGCTCGCGGTGGCCGCGGCGGGCCGCATACCCGCCGAGGAGGCGGCCGGGCCGGGCCGCAGCGTCGGGCGCCTGACCGACATCGGCTGGGGCGTGACGCTGCGCCAGCTGCTGGCTGACGGTGCGCCGGACCAGGCCATTCCTGAGAATCTGTTCAAGGCAGTGGTGCAGGTACTCGCCGCCTGGGACTGGGACAAGCGCCCGACCGCAGTCGTAACGATGCCCTCGCGCACCAGGCCCGCCATGATCACCTCGCTGGGTGCGCGGATCGCGGCCACCGGCAAGATGGCCTACCTCGGCAGCCTTGGCTACCTGGGCGATGAGCCGCCCAGGCGCCAGCACAACAGCGCCCAGCGACTGGCCGCGCTGTCGCGGATCCTCACCGTGCCCGGCCCGCTTGAGGCGGCAATGGCCAAGGCTGACGGGCCGGTGCTGCTGGTGGACGACCGGGTGGACACCGGCTGGACCATGACGCTCGCCGCCAAGCTGCTGCGCGGATGCGGTGCCCCAGCCGTGCTCCCCTTCGCGCTCGCGGTCACGAACTGACCAAGGGAGAACACCGTCCTAGACCGGCAACCGGCCGGCCGAGGAACGCAACCGCTAGCGGCTGGGCCTGCTGGCGGGCTGGAGGTTCTGGTTGATGTGGAAGGTGTTGTCCGGGTCGTAGCGCTGCTTGACCTGCGCGAGCCGGTCGTAGTTGCCGCGGTAGGAGGCTTTGATGCGGTCCTGGCCCTCGCTCATCATGAAGTTGATGTAGGCGCCGCCTGCCGATGTCGGATGCAGCTCCTGCCAGTAGTCCTTCGCCCACTGCGAGATGAGGCCGGCGTTGGCCGGATCCGGGTCAACGCCGACGATCACGCCCGCCCAGCCGCCGTCGCGGTAGGCGAAGGCGGTCGCGTCGGCGGGAACGCGGCTGGCGGCGCCGTCGATGGGGTACAGGTGCATGGTCGAATGGCCGGTCGGCAGCTGCTCGGCGTACTTGAGATGCACGCCGATCGCCTCGTCGGTGATCTCGTTGAAGAAGTCCGACCGCCAGTACCACTGCAGCCCGGCCGGATACAGCGCGTCGAAGGTGCTCTGCAGCACGGTGAACGGCATCTCGTGCAGGCCCACCAGCAGCGGCGAGCCGAATGACCTGACCGGCTCGAGCACCTCGTCGGCCTTGTCGTGCGGCCCGGTGTAGCACCAGATGATGCCGCACGCCTTGCGGCCCCACAGTTCCTGCGGGAACGGCGGCGCGGGCGGGATGGTCAGCAGCGCGATCCAGCCGCTCAGCTCCTCCGGCAGCGACGGGAGCAGCTCCCGGTACCAGCGCATCACCGCGGCGGTGTCGGCGAGGTCGTAGAACACCGGGCCGCCGATGATGACACCGTGCTCACCGATGTCGTGGCAGCGGAACGTGAACGAGGTGACGACGCCGAAGTTCCCGCCGCCGCCGCGCAGGGCCCAGAACAGGTCGGCGTGGGAGGTCGCGCTGGCGGTCACAAGTGTTCCGTCCGCGAGGACCACGTCGGCGGCGATGAGATTGTCGACGGTGAGGCCGAAACGCCGGGACAGGTAGCCGATACCGCCGCCGAGGGTCAGGCCCGCCACCCCGGTCGATGCCAGGAAGCCGGACGGGGTAGCCATGCCGAACGCCACGGTCGCGTGGTCGACGTCTCCCCAGGTGCACCCCGCGTCGGCACGGACCGTGCGGGCCTGCGGGTCGACCGTCGTGCTGCGCAGCAGCGACATGTCGACGACCAGGGCGCCGTCCCACACCCCGAGACCTGCCGCGTTGTGGCCGCCGCCCCGGACGGCGATCTCAGCGCCGTGTTCGCGGGCGAACCGGACACAGGCGATGACGTCGGCGGTGTCGCGGCAGCGCGCAATGGCCGCCGGATGCTTGTCAATCATGGCGTTGTAAACGGCGCGCGCCTCGTGGTACCCGGGGTCACCCGGCAGGGTGACGTCTCCGCGCAGGGTGGCGGCCAGGTCCTCATAGGGTGCGGTCGCAGCGTCGGTGATACTGGTGGACATGTGAGGTCTCCCTTGTGACACGTCGCTCGGTTTCTAGGGACGCGTCGAAGCTATGACCTGCACCGTTCGCAGAGCGTTCGCAGCTGACAGCTCGGGTCAGGCCGCTAAAAGACCGCCGCGAGCGGGAAGGCGAACGCCCCGGGCGCGGAGGTCACGCTCGCACCGCCGGAGCAGCCCGGCACTGCCGTGCCCGGCCGCCACTTGCGCCGCGGAGCGCAGCCGCGCGATCGCGGCCTGCTCCCCGTCGTAGGCGGCCCGCATGCGCATCACCTCGGGCAGCCACCAGAGATCGTCGTGCGCCCTGGCAGCGGCCAGCGCGGCGTCGAGAGTCGCGCGGGCCGCGTCGGGCCGGTTGCTGGCGGCCAGCAGCTCAGCAAGCAGCGCAAGCCAGTACGGCATCCGGGCGAACGAGCCCTGTGCCTTGAGGGTGCGGATGCCCCGCCGGGCGAGCTCGACGCCCGCCTTGTCCGCGCGCGACCATCCGTCCAGGACCAGCGCCCACTCCCGGTAGTAGGCGAAGTGATACCGGTCGCACAGTCGGCGAAGCTCACCGACGGTCTTCCGCAGCCGGGACACGTCGCCGCGCATCTGATCGGCGACGGCACCGTAGCCCAGCGCCAGTGCCAGGTTGTAAGGGTCATCGGCGGCCCTGGCCATCTCGATCACGCGATCACAGCAGGCCAGCGCCTCAGCGTCGTGCCCGAGCAGCCAGTGAGCGTGAGCTGCGAACGCCCCGCCATGAATGTCGGGCCGGGTGCCGAAGGTAGTGAAAGTATCGCCGCCCGGTCCGCCAGCGGATTCCAGGTGACGCAGTCCTACCGCAGGCATCCCCAGGCTGACAGCGGCACCGCCGACAGCGAAATGCACCAGCGCCCTCAACTCAGAATCGGCATCGACGAGGGCCAGTGCCCGGTTGGCCAGCCGGTAGCTGTCGGCCGTGCGGCCCTGGACGAACCGGGATCCCCACAACGAGACCAGGCCGGTGACGACCGAGTCTTTGCGGCCCAGCGACTCGGCGAGAGCCATCGAGCGTTCCAGGGCATGCTCCAGCTCGGGGGACGCGTAGCCGAACCTGGCGTTGAGCGGTGCCGCCATGGCCTCCAGGACCGCTAGCTCCCTGGAGTCGCGGTCCCGTCCGGCCCGCATGGCTGCGATGATCGACAGTGACTCCCGGTGCAGCCTGATCGCCTCAACGTGGGCGAACCGGGACGCGGCGACGGCGGCGGCCCGCCGGTAGTAGGCCAGTGCCCGGTCACCTCGCCCGCCCCGCGCGTACTGCTCCGCGAGCTGAGCCGCGACCGCATCGGTGTCGCCGGCGTGGAGCAGTTCGAGGCTCTGAGCTATCCGCCGGTGAAGCAGCCAGCGTTTGGGTGGGCTGACCCCCGCGTACGCCACGTCGCGCAGCAGGTCGTGGGAGAAGTCGTAGCCGCCGGCGGCGTCCCGCAAGATCCTCCGCCGCCACAGCTCGTCAACGGCCTCCACCACGATGTCAGCCTCGAGATCACTCGCCTCTGTGAGCAGGTCGAGGGTGAAATCCTTCCCCACCGCGGCCGCGAGGCCGGCCACCTCCCGCGCGGCCACGGTCGGCTGATCGAGACGTCTGCGCAGCACAGCGGCGAGGTCGTCGGCCGGCAGTGGCGTTCCGTCCCGGTCGGTGCTGCCCCGCACGGCCTCGATGACGTACAGCGGGAAGCCGCCGGTCGCCGCGTGCAGCAGGCTCGTGTCGGCCTCGGGGAGAGGCCGCCCGGAAATGGCCTGGGCGAGACTCGCGGTGGCGGCCGCATCCAGCGGGCTGAGAGACATCTCGGTAAGCAGGCCGGTGGCCCGCATCCGCATGGCCCACTCTCCCAGCTCGGGCTCCTCCTCCAGGTCATCGTCGCGCAGCGTCCCGGCCACCAGCAGCGGGCTGCCGTCCGCCAGCCCCAGGCAGAAGGTGACGAACGCCAGCGTCTCCTGGTCGCACCAGTGCATATTGTCCAGCACCAGCAGCAGCGGCCGGCCGACGGCGAGCAGTCCCCGCGCCATGCCCTCGTAGAAGCGATGGCGCTGCCACCCATCCACCATCGCCCTCGGCCCGGTACCGCGTCCCGCCTGGTCCTCGGCGGGCAACAGCCTGCCGGCCTCGGCGCGCCAGGCCGGATCGAGGGTCGTCACCGCCGACTGGACCGCGGGAGCCCGCAGCCAATCCGCTACCGGGGCCAGCGCCAACCGCCCCGATGTGCCGAAACACCGGCTGCTGGCCACCACGGCGCCTTTCACCCGGGCTTGCTCGGCGACCTCAGCCACCAGGCGGGTCTTCCCGACACCTGCGCCGCCGCGGACCATCACCAGGCCAGGGCTGCCCCCCACGGCAGCCCGCCACGCATCCTGCAGCAGGCCAAGCTCGGCGGACCGGCCGACGAGCTGGGCCGCGACCGGCCCGGACCGGCCGGCCGCGGGCGCGACCGGGTGCACCGGCAGGCCATCCGAGCGGGAGCGCGCCATGAGCCGCTCGAACACTTGCTCGGTCGCCGGGTCCGGGACGACGCCCAGCTCCCGCTCCAGCAGCGATGCGCACTGATGGTAGGTGCTCACCGCCCCGGCCCGGTCGCCGAGATCGGCCTGCCACTGCATCAGGGCGCGATAGCCGACCTCCTCCAGCGGCTGCAGCTGGATCCGGCGGCGCGCAACCTCGGCGGCCCCGGCCAGGTCACCGGCCCGGGCGCGGGTCTCGCCGAGCAGGTCGCATAGGCGCACACACTGGCGCTCGATCTGGGATCTGGCATCGAGCAGCCAGTCCTCGTAGGCGCCGGGCAGGAGGTCGCCCCGGTACTCGGCGATCGCCGCGCCGGCATGGACAAGGATCCCCTCGTCATCACCGGCGGCGGCCGCCGCCAGGGCCGCCTCCCGCTCAGTACCGAAAACGCGGAGGTCCACACGGCACGTCCCGCTGTCACGCCAGCACAGATCCGCTGACGTCACCACGAGAGACGGCTCGTCACCCAGCAACTGCCGCAGCTGATGCAGCTCGCGGCGCAAGTTGGTCAGAGCCTGCGGGTCAGCCGAGTCCGGCCAGAACAGGCCGGCGATCCGCTGCCGGGGCTGGGGTGACCCGGCATGCACGGCCAGGAAAGCGACCAGCGCAACCGCCCGCGACAAACGCATCCGGGCGCCGGGTCCGGCGCCCGTGATGACCTGCTCCCCCAGCAA
>DASQSC010000496.1:0-3074 GCA_035642555.1 Streptosporangiaceae bacterium
GTGGAATGCCTGGAGCAGCTGCTCGGCGGCACCGCGGAGGGCGCGCTGGCCGGATGCCTGCCGGACTCCGCGTGCCAGCTGCTGCGACTGACGCCGCTGGTCTGGCGGCACCGCCCGGAGCTGCGGCCACCGCCGGGCGACATGCGTGATGCCCGGCCGGAACTGTTCGACGCGCTGGCCGCGCTGCTGCAGTCGGTCAGCCAGGACCGGCCGGTCGTGTGCATCCTGGAGGACCTGCACTGGGCCGGGGCCCCGGCCCTGCAGCTGCTCGGGCACGTGACCCAGCGCTCGGCCCGGTCCAGGCTGCTGCTGCTCGGCACCCACCGCACCACCGAGCCCGACCGCCGCGACTCACTGACGTTCGCGATCGCGGACCTGTACCGGCTGGACGGCGTCCGGCGGCTCGACCTGGCCGGCCTCAGCACCGATGAGATCGCCCAGTACCTGGTGGCCGAGGGCGGCCTGGCCCCGCGGCGCGCCCGCGAGTACGCCGTGGTGCTGCGGGATCAGACCGGGGGCAACCCGTTCTTCCTGCGGGAGGTGTGGCGGGATCTGGCCAGCGGCACCGGCCCCGGCGCACGGCGCCAGTCCCTGCCCGGGGACGGCCCGGCCCGCGGGCCGGGTGCGCCCGCGCCGGTCTCGGTCCGGGACACGCTGCAGCGTCGGCTGTCGCGGCTGTCGGCGGCCGAGCGCGAGGTGCTCGAGACCGCGGCCGTCCTCGGCGGCGGCGGAGACGTGCCGACCCTGCTCGTCGCCTGGCCAGGGAACCGGGACGCGGCGCTGGCGGCGCTCGACACCGCCGCGCGGTTCGGCCTGCTGGCCCACGATGTGCTCGCCGACGGCCGGATCGCGTTCCCGCACATGCTCACCCGGCAGGCGGTGCTGGACCTGATCGCGCCGTCGCGGCGGGCGCTGCTGCACGCCCGGATCGGGGAGGTGCTGGAGTCGTCCGGCACCGAGTCCCCGTGGGTGATCCGGCAGGCCGGTCACCATTTCGCGCGCGCCAGCGCGCTCGGCTACGGCGGCAAGGCGGCCGGCTACCTGCTGCTGTCGGCCAGGGAAGCCGAGCGGAGCCTGGCGTTCGAGGACGCCGCCGCGTGGTACGAGCAGGCCGCCGGGCTGCTGGACGGGCGCGGGCCGGACCGGGCGGACGGCGATTCGCCCGCACCGGAACTGCCGGACCGGGAGGAACTGCGGTTCGCGTCCGCGCGCTGCCACCTGGCGGCCGGCGACTTCGCCCGCGCCCGCAGCCTGTACCGGCAGCTGTGCGACTCCCGGGATCTGGCCGCCAGGCTCCGGGCGGCGGTCGGGTTCGAGGACGCGGGCTGGCGGCCCGGCCTGCCCGGGGCCGACGCCCGCGCGCTGCTCATCAGCGCGCTGGGTGACGTTCCGGCCGACCCGGCCAGCCCTGGGTACGTGCGGGCGCTCGCGAGCCTGAGCCGGGCCATGGCCTTCACCGGGGATTTCGAGCGGGCCCGTGAGGTAGGGGAGCGGGCGCTCGGGTATGCCCGGCGGCTGGGCGACGAGCCGCTGCTCACCCACGCCCTGCAGGCGATGATGTGGCATGCGGCGGCGCCGCAGGCGCTGGAGAGCCAGCGCGCCCTTGCCGACGAGCTGACCGGGCTTGCCGTCGCGACCGGCGACTGGGAGGCACTCGGCACCGCAGCCGTGTTCCGGTCCGCGATCGCGTACATGCGGGGCGATCTGGCCGCCTTTGCCGACGCGATCGCCGACGAGGACCGGGCGGTGCGCAGCGGCGGGCAGCCCTTCATGGCGTACATGCGCGGCTGCGTGGGCTTCGCGCAGGCGTTCCTGCGCGGTGACTTCGCGGCTGCCGAGCACATCGCGGAGGACCTGCTGGAGCTGGGCCGGTCGTTCGGGCCGGACGACACCGAGGGCCCGTACGGGCTGCAGATGTACATGGTGCGCCGGGAGACGGGCGGCCTGGAGCCGGTACGGCGGCTGGTGGACGCGGCACGGCCGGCCGGCGGCGCGTGGGAGCCGGGCCTGCTGGCTCTCTACACCGAGCTCGGCCTCGGCGGCGCGGCGCGGCGGCTGCTGTGGCAGCTGCTGGAACGGCTGGAACCGGCCCCGGCCCGGCAGTCGCCGTGGGCGCAGTGGACCGCCGTGCTGGTCTTCCTGGCCGAGGCCGCGATTGCGCTGGGCGACCGGGAGGCCGCCCGGCGGCTGCGGCCGCTGCTCGCCCCCTTCACCGGCCTGCAGCTGGTGGCGGGCACGTTCGTAGCGGTGTTCGGCCCGGCCGACGCCTACCTGGCGGGGCTGGACTCGCTGCTGGGTGACGACGACTCAGCGAGCCGGCTGTTCGAGCGGGCGGTGGCGCAGTCCCGGGCGACCGGGGCGGTGGTGCACCGGGCCATGGCGCTGGCGGGCTGGGCCCGGCACCTGGCCTCGCGCGGCGAAATCGCGCGGGCCGGGCAGTTGCGGGAGGAGGCCCGCCGGCTCGCCGAGGGGACCGGGCACGCGAGGGTGATGCGGATGCTGGCCGAGGCGGCCGGCCCCGGCGCGCCCCGGGCCGGCCTCACGGCCCGCGAGCTGGAGGTGCTCCAGCTTCTGACCGGGGGCAGCAGCAACCGTGACATCGCGGTGAAGCTGCGGATCAGCGAGAATACGGCGGCCAACCACGTGCGGAGCATCCTGACCAAGACCGGGGCGGCCAACCGCACCCAGGTCGCGATGATGGCCGTCGCTGAGCGCTGGGTGGACCAGCCCCCCGGCGAGCGGGCCGCCCGGTTACCCCCGGGGGCCGGGCGGTTACCCGGCCGGGGCGCCGGCGAGCGAGCCGTCTGGCAGCAGGCGGTCCCCGAGTTCCACGATGACGTCGGCCGGGAGCCCCGCCCGGACCGCCGCCCGGCGGATCGCGTCCGCGAACGGCGCCTCGTACAGGCAGTATGTCTTGCGCTTGTCAGCCGAGAGGAAGGAGTACAGCCAGCGCACGCCTTCCTCTTCGTTGATCCGGTTGATCCGGTCAGCGACCTCCGCCGACGCCTCGAGGTCGTCAGCGAACCTGCGCTCGATCATGAAGATCGGCATGGCCAGTCCCCCCTTTTGCACCC
>DASQSC010000497.1:0-5803 GCA_035642555.1 Streptosporangiaceae bacterium
CGGGCAGCGCATCACCGAGGTGCCGACCACCCTGTCCCCGGATGGCCGCAGCCGGCCGCCGCACCTGCGCAGCTGGCGGGACGGCTGGCGGCACCTGCGGTTCCTGCTGATGTTCAGCCCGCGCTGGCTGTTCCTGTACCCCGGCCTGGCACTGCTCGCGCTCGGCCTGGCCATCGGCATCGCCGTGACGCCGGCCCCGCTGCGGCTCGGGCCGGTCACGTTCGACGTGGACACGCTGGCGGTGGCCGCCGCCATGATCGTGATCGGGTTCCAGTCGGTACTGTTCGCGCTGTTCACCCAGGTCTATGCGAGCGCGGAAGGCTTCCTGCCGGCGGTGGACCGGGTGCGGCGGCTGCTGCGATCGTGGAGCCTGGAACGCGGGCTGCTCATCGGGATCCTGCTGGCGCTGGCCGGCATCGCCGGGCTGATCGTGTCGTTCGCGGAATGGCACGGGGCCAAGTTCGGCGACCTCAACTACCGGACCGCGCTGCGGGTGGTGGTGCCGTCGGTGACGGCGCTCATCCTGAGCTGCCAGATGATCCTCGGCACGTTCTTCCTCAGCATCCTCGGCATCCGGCGGACTCACCACGCCGCCGCCCCCGGCCAGGAGGCCGCCGCCGGCCAGGAGGTCGCCGCCGGCCGGGCGGCGGACGGCAACGGGGCTGCGCCCGGCGGCGTGCCGGTCGAGCTGGACGTCCCTAACCCGGACCGCCCGCCGCCGGGCGACCGGGACTCAGAACCCGGGGTCGTCCCGGCGGTGCGGCCCGGTGGGGGGCGGACCGGGCCACGGTGAGGCGCCGCCAGGCCCGGGCGGGCCGGTCGGTCCCGCCAGCTCCGGCGGCTCCGGCGGCGGTGGCGGCGGTGGCTGCTCGGGGGGCGGGCTGTCCGACGGGAAGATCAGGCGCAGTACCTCCTGGTACAGGGCCGTGGGATAGGGCAGGAACGGCACACTGCTCAGCGCCTGTTCCTGCCCCGCCGACTCGACGACGAACTCGGCGTACCCGAAGACCCGGCCGGTGACCGACTGCTCCAGCCGCATGTCCGTCACCTTCTGCAGCGGCATCATCCCGATGCTCTTGTCGATGATCCCCTCGACCAGCATCATCCGGTTCTCGGTGATGACGAAGTACCGGAACCACCAGCCGAGGACCTTCCAGCCCTGCCACGCCCCGAGCGCGAGGAACAGGATCCAGACGATGTCGCGGATAAGGGTGGTGACCCCGTGGACCGAGGTCAGCAGGATGGCGACGACCAGCCCGGCCAGGATCAGCAGCAGCTGACGGACGATCGCCAGCGGGTGCATCCGCACGCTGACGACGATGCCCTCGGTTGGCATGAGGTACTCACCGACCCTGCGCGGCAGGACGGTGACATTGATGATCCGGTCGTACACACGCTCCCCAGCGGGGACGGACCAAACGGACGGAAGCACTATAACCGCCATTGTCCGTCGTTCCGTCCCGCCACGCGGACTGGCCGGGCGAAGTCCCGCCCGCCGCTAGGCTGGTGGCCATGTCGCCGACGAGCCGCCATATCCTTGCCGCGCCGGCCTGGCCTTACGCCAACGGCCCCCGTCACATCGGGCACGTGTCCGGGTTCGGGCTGCCCTGCGACATGTTCGCGCGCTACCAGCGGATGGCCGGCCACAAGGTGCTGATGGTCAGCGGGACCGACGAGCACGGCACCCCGATCCAGGTGCAGGCGGACGCCGAGGGCGTGACCGCCCGTCAGCTCGCCGACCGGTACAACGGGGTCATCGCCCGGGACCTGCTCGGGCTGGACATGTCCTACGACCTGTTCACCCGCACCACCACCCGCAACCATTACGCGGTGACGCAGGAGCTGTTCACCGGCCTGCTGGCGAACGGGTACATCTTCGCCCGCACCACCAAGGGCGCGATCTCCCCATCCACCGGCCGCACCCTGCCCGACCGGTACATCGAGGGCACCTGCCCGATCTGCGGGTACGACAGCGCCCGCGGCGACCAGTGCGACAACTGCGGCAACCAGCTCGACCCGATCGACCTGATCAATCCCCGCTCGAAGATCAACGGTGAGACCCCGGTCTTCGCGGACACCGAGCAGTTCTTCCTTGACCTGCCCGCGTTCACCGACGTGCTCGGCACCTGGCTGAAGCAGAAGCAGGGCAGCTGGCGGCCGAACGTGCTGAACTTCTCCCTCAACCTGCTCGACGACCTCCGGCCCCGCGCCATCACCAGGGACATCGACTGGGGCGTGCCGGTGCCGCTCGACGGCTGGCGGGACCGCCCGGACAAGCGCATCTACGTGTGGTTCGACGCGGTGATCGGCTACCTGTCGGCCGCCATCGAATGGTCCAGGCGGATCGGCGACCCGGACGCCTGGCGCGCCTGGTGGCAGTCGGACGGGGCCGAGTCCTACTACTTCATGGGCAAGGACAACATCGTCTTCCACAGCGAGATCTGGCCGGCCATGCTGCTCGGCTACAGCGGCAAGGGCGCCCGGGACGGGCAGCCCGGCTCGCTGGGAGCGCTCAACCTGCCCACCGAGGTGGTCTCGAGCGAGTTCCTCACCATGGAGGGCCGCAAGTTCTCCTCCTCCCGGGCCGTGGTGATCTACGTGCGCGACTTCCTGGCCCGGTACGACGTGGACGCGCTGCGCTACTACGTGGCGGTGGCCGGCCCGGAGAACACCGACACCGACTTCACCTGGAGCGAGTTCGTCCGCCGCAACAACGACGAGCTTGTCGCCACCTGGGGGAACCTGGTCAACCGGTCGGTCTCGTTCGCCGCCCGCAACATCGGCGAGATCCCCGGCCCCGGCACCCTCACCGACGCCGACCAGCAGGCACTGGCACGCTCCCGGCAGGCGTTCGAGCTGATCGGCGGCCATCTCGGCCGGTCCAGGTTCAAGGCCGCGATCACCGAGACCATGCGCACCGTGGCCGAGGCGAACAAGTACATGTCCGACCAGGCGCCGTGGAAACTGCGGGAATCCGACCCGGAGCGGATGCGGACCATCCTGCACGTGGTGCTGCAGCTCGTGGACGACGCCAAGACGCTGATGACACCGTTCCTGCCGCGGTCGGCGGAGAAGGTGTACCGGATGCTGGGCGGCGAGGGCGGCGAGGGCGGCTGGGCCGGCCTGCCCCGGATCGACGAGGTGGACGAGGACGGCGGCGCGCCCTACCCGGTGATCACCGGTGAGTACTCGGGCGTCGGCCGCTGGCAGCCGGCCCCGGTGCGCCCCGGCACCCCGCTGGCGCCGCCAGAGCCGCTGTTCGCCAAGCTGGACCAGTCCGTCGTGGAGGAGGAACTGGCCCGGCTGCGGGAGCAGGGGTGATCCCGCCGCCGGACCCGCTGCCCGCCCCCGCCCTCGACAGTCACTGCCACCTGGACCTCATCGAGCAGCCGGTCACCGAGGTGCTCGCCGCCGCCCGGGCGGCCGGCATCGCCCGGGTGGTCACGGTCGGCGTGGACCTGGCGACCTCCCGCTGGGCCGCGGACTGCGCGGCCGGCCAGGAAGGGGTGGCCGCCGCGATCGCCATCCACCCGAATGAGACCGAGGCCGCCGCCTCGTCCCCGGCGGCACGCGAGGAGGTGCTGGCCGAGCTCACGGCGCTGGCCGGGCTCGGCCAGGTCCGGGCGATCGGTGAGACCGGGCTCGACTACTACCGCGACTACGCCAGCCCGGGCCTGCAGCAGGAGTGGTTCCGTGCCCACATCGCGATCGCCAAGCAGTCGGGCAAGGCCCTGATGATCCACGACCGGGACGCGCACGAGGACGTGCTGGCGATCCTGGCCGCCGAGGGCGCGCCGGAGCAGGTGGTGTTCCACTGCTTCTCCGGCGACGCCGGGATGGCCAAGCGGTGCGCCGAGGCCGGGTACGTGATGAGCTTCGCCGGCAACGTAACGTTCAAAAATGCCCAGCAGCTGCGGGACGCCGTGGCGGCCGCGCCCGCGGACCTGCTGCTGGCGGAGACCGACGCGCCGTTCCTGACCCCGGTGCCGCACCGCGGCAGGCCCAACACGCCCGCCATGGCCGCCCACACGGTCCGCTGCCTGGCCGGCCTCAAGCAGCTCCCGGCCGGCGAGATGTGCGCCCGGATCACCGCCACCGCCGAGCGCGTGTTCGGCCGCTGGTGACCACGGGCGAGTCCCGGCTGCTCGGGCCCGCCGAGGTGCGGGAGATCGCGGGCAGGCTGGGGCTGCGGCCGTCGAAGCGGCTGGGCCAGAACTTCGTCACCGACCACGGGACGGTGCGGCGCATCGTGTCGCTCGCCCGGCTCCGCCCGGACGAGGTGGTGCTGGAGGTGGGCCCCGGGCTCGGGTCGCTGACCCTCGGGCTGCTGCCAGCGGCCCGCCGGGTGGTCGCGGTGGAGGCGGACCCGGTGCTGGCCGCGGAACTGCCGCGGACGGCCGCCGGCCGGGCACCTGACCTGGCCGGCCGGCTGGAGGTGGTCACCGCGGACGCGGCCGCCGTGCGGGGCCTGCCCGGGGATCCGCCGGACGCGCTGGTCGCCAACCTCCCCTACAACGTGGCCGTCCCGGTCGTGCTGCACCTGCTCGCCACCCTGCCCTCGCTCGCCAGCGGCCTGGTCATGGTGCAGGCAGAGGTCGCCGACCGGATGACGGCGCCGCCGGGCGGCCGGGTCTACGGGGTGCCATCGGTCAAGCTGGCCTGGTTCGCGGCCGCGCGGCGGGCCGGGCGGGTGCCGCGGACGGTGTTCTGGCCGGTGCCGAACGTCGACTCGGGCCTGGTCGCGTTCACCCGCCACGACCCGCCGACGGCCGGGCCGGCCCGCCGGGACGAGGTGTTCGCCGTGGTGGACGCCGCCTTCGCGCAGCGCCGGAAGACGCTCCGGGCGGCGCTCGCGTCCTGGGCGGGTTCCGCGACAGCTGCGGAACGGGTCTTGCGGGCGGCCGGGGTGGATCCGCAGGCTCGGGGTGAGTCGCTGGGAGTGACGGAGTTCGTGCGGATCGCGGCCGCCCGGGCCGCAGGCTGATGGTCGTCGGCCCCTTCTGGCAGCAGGCCGCTGCGGTGGCGATACGCTTCGGCCATCGTTAGTTCTGTGACCGCCGTGACCGCGCGGGTGCCCGCCAAGGTGAACCTGCAGCTCACCGTGGGGCCGCTGCGCCCCGACGGGTACCACGACCTGGTAACTGTGTTCCACGCGGTGTCGCTCTACGACGAGGTCACCGTCACTCCCGCGCAGCGCGACAGCGTCACCGTCACCGGTGAGGGCGCCGGCGAGGTGCCGCTGGACGGCAGCAACCTGGCGCTGCTGGCCGCCGCGGCGCTCTCGGAAGCGGCCGGGCCGGGGAAGCGGCGTGCGCCCGGGGTCGCCATCCGGATCAGGAAGCGGATCCCGGTGGCGGCCGGCCTGGCCGGGGGCAGCGCCAACGCGGCGGCCGCGCTGGTGGCCTGCAACGAGCTGTGGCGCACCGGGCTGAGCCAGCCGGAACTGGCGGAGGTCGCCGCCGGCCTCGGCGCCGATGTGACGTTCGCGCTGATCGGCGGCACCGCGGTGGGCCTCGGCCGGGGCGAGCAGGTGACCCCGGCCCTGGTGTCGGGCAGCTACCACTGGGTGCTGGCGTTCGCCGATGGAGCCTTGTCCACCCCGGAGGTCTACGCCGCCGCTGACCGGCTCCGCGCCGGCCGCGACGGCAAGGGAGCCAGGACGGGCGGGGCGCGCGGGCCGGCGGACGGCGCGCCGGCGGGCGGGGGGTCCGCGCGTGCGGCGCACGAGCCGGACAGTGCCCTGCTGGCGGCGCTACGGGCCGGGGACCCGGCAGCGGTGGGCCGGAACCTGTCCAACGACCTG
>DASQSC010000498.1:0-3599 GCA_035642555.1 Streptosporangiaceae bacterium
CCGGCGAGATCCTGCTGCGCGGGCCGAACGTCATGCTCGGCTACGCCGGCGACCGGGCGGCGACCGCGGCCGCCATCGATCCTGATGGCTGGCTGCACACCGGCGACATCGGCCGCCTCGACCCCGGCGGCAACCTGGTCATCACCGACCGCCTCAAGGACATGTACATCTGCGGCGGCTTCAACGTGTACCCGGCCGAGGTGGAGCAGGTGCTCGCCCGGCTGGCCGGCGTCGCGGAGTCCGCCGTGATCGGCGTGCCGGACCCGCGGCTGGGCGAGGTCGGGCGCGCCTACGTGGTGCCGCGTCCCGGCTGCGGGCTCGACGCCGGCCAGGTGCTGGCCTTCTGCCGGGAGCGGCTGGCCAACTACAAGGTGCCCCGGCAGGTGGTGTTCCGCGACCGACTGCCGCGGAACGCGTCGGGGAAGACGCTCAAGCGAGTGCTGCGGGAGGAACCACCGTGACCCAACAGGCAGGCATGGCCGCAGACTCCCCCGTTCGGTATGAGAATCACGGACCGGCCGCGGTGATCACCCTCAACCGGCCGCGGTACCGGAACGCGCAGAACTCGGCCATGACCTACGCGCTCGACGCGGCCTTCACCAGGGCGGTGGACGACCCGGCGGCCGCGGTGGTGGTGCTGGCCGGGGCGGGCGAGCACTTCTGCGCCGGCCACGACATCGGCACCCCCGGCCGGGACGCGGACACGTCGTTCGAGCGCAAGGCCGTCGTCTGGTGGGACCACGTCGGCCGGGCCGGGGCCGACGGCCGCTACGCCCGGGAGATGGAGGTCTACCTGGGCATGTGCCGGCGCTGGCGGGAGATCCCCAAGCCGTCCATCGCCATGGTGCAGGGCGCGTGCATCGCCGGCGGGCTCATGCTCGCCTGGGTGTGCGACCTGATTGTCGCCGCCGACGACGCGTTCTTCGCCGACCCGGTGGTGCGGATGGGGATCCCGGGGGTGGAGTACTTCGCTCACCCGTGGGTGCTCGGGCCCCGGTTCGCCAAGGAGATGCTGTTCACCGGGGACCGGTTCAGCGCGCAGCGCGCCTGCGAGCTGGGGATGGTCAGCCGGGTGGTGCCGCGCGGCGAGCTGGCGAGCACGGCGTTTGCGCTGGCGGAACGGATCGCCGCGATGCCGGCGTTCGGCCTGGCGCTGGCCAAGCGGGCGGTCAATCAGTGCGAGGACCTGATGGGGATGCGGCCGGGCATGGACTCGGTGTTCGGGCTGCACCACGTGGCGCACGCGCACAACGCCGAGGTCGGCGGCAACTCCCTGGCCGGGATGGACGCGCGGTCGATGAAGAAGGCCGGCGAATGAGCCTGGCGGAGTTCCGGGCCGAGGTGCGGGAGTGGCTGCGCGCGCACCTGCCCGCCGGGCCGCTGCCGCCGGTGGACACGGCCGAGGGCTTCGAACGGCATCGCGGGTGGGAACGTGAGCTGGCCGCGGCGGGGCTGTCGGTGGTGTCCTGGCCCGCCGCCTACGGGGGCCGGGACGCGTCGCTGCCGGAGTGGCTCGCCTTCGAGGAGGAGTACTGGGCGGCCGGCGCGCCGGTGCGGGTCGGCCAGAACGGGCTGTTCCTGCTCGCGCCCACGCTGCTGGCCTGGGGGACGGACGAGCAGCGGGACCGGCTGCTGCCGCCGATGGCGCGGGCGGACGAGATCTGGGCGCAGGCCTGGTCGGAACCGGACGCTGGCAGCGACCTGGCCGCGATCGGGGCGCGGGCGGCCCGCACGGACGGGGGCTGGCTGCTGACGGGGACGAAGACCTGGAGCTCGCGCGCGGCGTTCGCGGAGAAGGCGTTCGGACTGTTCCGCTCCGATCCGGCCGGGCAGCGGCACCGCGGCCTGACCTACCTCATGTTCAGCCTGCGGGCCGAGGGCGTGACGGTGCGGCCCATCCGGCAGCTGGGCGGCGAGACCGGGTTCGCCGAGATCTTCCTGGATCAGGTGTTCGTGCCGGACGCCGACGTGGTGGGCACGCCCGGCGCAGGGTGGCGGATCGCGATGAGCACCGCCAGCCATGAACGGGGGCTGTCGCTGCGCAGCCCGGGGCGGTTCAGCGCCGCGGCCGGGCGGCTGGTGGAGCTGTGGCGGCGGTCCGGCGAGCCGGCTGAGCTGGCCGGCCAGGTGGCCGACGCCTGGATCGGGGCCCGGGCCTATCAGCTGCACACGCGGGCGACCGCGGCCCGGCTGGCAGCGGGCGGCACTCTGGGCGCTGAGTCGAGCCTCGGCAAGGTGTTCTGGTCCGAGCTCGACATCTCGCTGCACGAGACCGCGCTCGAGCTGCTCGGCCCGGAGGCCGAGGTGCGAGGCGGACCGGACGGCCGGTGGCTGGACGGGTACCTGTTCGCCCTGGCAGGACCGATCTACGCGGGCACGAACGAGATCCAGCGCACCGTGATCGCCCAGCGCCTGCTAGGCCTCCCCCGTTGACGTCGGCGGCGGAGCCGATGCCGGCGCTGACGGCGGAACAGGAGCAGTTCGCGGCGGCCCTGCACGACGCGCTCGGCGCCGCGGACGTGCCGGGCGCGGCGCGGCGGTGGGCGGACTGCTGCTACCAGCCGGGCCGGGCGCTGTGGCGAACGCTGGCCGGGCTCGGGGTCACCGGGCTGGCGGTGGCCGAACGCTGGGGCGGGGCCGGCGCCAGCCTGGCCGATGCCGCGGTGGCCTGCGAGGAGCTGGGGCGCCACGCGCTGCCGGGGCCGGTCCCGGAGTCCGTCGCCGCGGTGCCGGCACTGCTGGCCGCCCTCGCCGACGACGGCCCGGCGAACGAGCGCGGGGACGAGCTGGCGGGCAGGTGGCTGCCGGGGCTGGCCGCCGGGGACCTGATGGCCACGCTGGCGCTGCCGCCCTGGCTGCCGTATGCGGCGGATGCGGGCGCGGCGGACGTGGTGCTGCTGGCGGAGGAGGACGTGCTGTGGCTGGCCCGGCCGGGTGAGCCGCGCCGTTCCGTGGACCCGGCCCGGACGGTGTCCCCCGTGACCGGCCGCGAAAAGCTGGCGGGCGGGCCGGCGGTGACGGCTGCCACCGCCCGGGCGCTCGACGCCGGGGCGCTGGCCTGCGCGGCGCAGTTGCTCGGCGCTGGCCGGGCGCTGCTGGCGGCCAGCGTGCGGCACGCGGGTCAGCGGGTCCAGTTCGGGCGGCCGGTCGGGGCGTTCCAGGCGGTCCAGCACCAGTTGGCCGGGGTGGCGATCGGGCTCGAGTTCGCCCGGCCGCTGCTCGGCGCCGCGGCGGCGACGCTGGCGGCCGGCGGCAGTTGCGCGGCCAGGGACGTGTCAGCGGCCAAGGTCGCCTGCACCGACGCCGCCTGCCGGGCCGCCCGGGTCGCGCTGCAGGTGCACGGCGCGATCGGCTATACCCAGGAGCATGACCTGCACCTGTGGCTGACCAAGGTCCGCGCCCTGACCGGGGCGTGGGGCAGCCAGTCCTGGCACCGCGCCCGGGTGCTGTCAGGGGACCTGTCATGGATCTGACCGAGGAGCAGCGGGACCTGCGCGACGCGGTGCGCGGGCTGCTGGCCCGGGCCGGGCGGAAGCCGGCTGGCGGGGACGGCTGCGACCGGGCACTCTGGGAGCGGCTGTGCGGGGAGATCGGCGTCG
>DASQSC010000499.1:0-2518 GCA_035642555.1 Streptosporangiaceae bacterium
GCCGGAGCGGTACCAGGCGAACACGCCGCACCGGCACCTGGCCGAGATCCGCAGCCCGATGCTGATCATCCACGGGGACAAGGACTACCGGGTGCCGATCGGCGAGGCGCTCCGGCTGTGGGCCGACCTGACCGGCCCGGGACGGCCGCCGGGCGCGGCCGGCGCCCCCAAGTTCCTGTACTTCCCGAGCGAGAACCACTGGATCCTGACCCCCGGGCATGCCATCGCCTGGTACGAGACCGTGCTCGCGTTCCTCGCGCACCACGTGCTCGGCGAGCCCTGGCAGCGGCCGGAGCTGCTGTAAGATCCCGCATCCAGGATGCTATTGCAAATACGTTGCAGTAATTCCTAGACTTGAGCCCCGGCGCTGAGGAAGGGCAGGGGCGATGGCGACAGATATCTCCCATCAGATCCGCCGGTTCTGGGACGACGACGCGGCGACCTACGACAGGTCACCGTCGCACCATCCGCACCAGCCGGAAGAACTGGCGGCCTGGCGGGCGGCGCTCCGGCGGCTGCTGCCGGCCCCTCCGGCCAGGGTGCTCGATGCGGGGGCGGGAACCGGGTTCCTGTCTCTGCTGCTGGCCAGGCAGGGTTACCAGGTAACCGCCGTCGACCTGTCCGAGCGGATGCTGGCGGCCCTGCGGTCCAAGGCCGGCGGGCTCGGGCTGGAGGTGCGGACCGTGCAGGCAGACGCGGCGCAGCCGCCAGCCGGCGAGAATTTCGACGCCGTGGTAGAGCGCCATCTGCTGTGGACCCTGCCGGAGCCGGGCGCAGCACTGGCCGCGTGGCGCGCCGCCGCCCCGGCCGGCCGGCTAGTGCTCATCGAGGGAACCTGGGGCACAGCCAGCGGGGCGGACGCGATCCGGGCCAGGGCACGCAAACTGGCCCGCCTGATCCGCCGCCCGGAGCCCGATCATCATGACCACTACCCAGCGCAGGTGACCCGGGCGCTCCCCTATGCGAATGGGCTCCGTCCCGCCGACGCCATCCGCCTGGTCGAGGATTCCCCCTGGGGCGCGGCCCGGTTCGAGCGGCTGGCCGACGTGGAGTGGGCCACGGTGTCTGGCCGGGGAATGCTGGCCGGATTGCTGGGAACTGCCCCGCGCTGGGCCGTCATTGCCGGTTCCTGACAGTACGTGCCGGGCCAGGTCACGGGCGCTTCCCGGCTCGGCTCGCCCGGGCGCGGGCAGGCCGCTGGCCCCGGCTTGCCCGAGGCGTGCCTGCGCGGGCGGGCAAGCACCCTAGGGTGACAGCATGACGCGTGCGCACCTGGACAAGCGGCCGGGCGACGTGTCCGCCATGTTCGACGCCGTCGCCGGGCGGTATGACCTGCTCAACGACGTGCTCTCGGCCGGGCAGGACCGCTGGTGGCGGCGGGTGGTGGCGCGGACGGTCGGCGGGCGGGCGGGCGAACGGGTGCTGGACCTGGCCGCCGGCACCGGGACGTCCTCGCGCTCCTTCACCACCGCCGGGGCCGACTGCGTGGCCTGCGACTTCTCGCTGGGGATGCTGCGAGAGGGCAAGCGCAGACTGGCCGCCGCCGCGGTGCCGGTAGACGTGCCCGGACCCGCCCCGCCGGGCGAGGTCGCGTTCATCGCCGGGGACGCGCTGCGGCTGCCGTTCCGCGACCAGGCCTTCGACGCGGTGACGATCTCGTTCGGGCTGCGGAACGTGGCCGACCCGCGGTCGGCCCTGGCCGAGTTGCTGCGCGTCACCCGGCCCGGCGGCAGGCTGGTCATCTGTGAGTTTGGCCACCTGCCCTGGCCGCGGGTGAACGCGCTGTACGAGCGGTATCTCACGATGGTGCTGCCGGCGATCGCCAAGCGGCTGTCGGCGGCCGGGGACGCCTACGACTACCTGGCCGAGTCGATCCGGGACTGGCCCGCCCCGGACGGGCTGGCCCGGCTGGTCAGCGCCGCCGGGTGGTCGGCGGTGCGGTGGCGGAACCTCACGCTCGGGATCGTCTGCCTGCACACCGCCCGCCGGCCGGGGTAGCGCCGGGTCAGGTCCCGCGGTCAGGTCCCGCGGTCAGGTCCCGCCGGGGCAGGTTCCGCCGGGGCAGGTTCCGCCGGGACCGGCGGCAGCCCGGTGCAAGGGCGGCGCACGGGCAGGGCCGGCGACGGTCTAGACTCCCAAGAGAAACTTGTGAACACCTTCACAAGACAGTCAGGAACGCGTTTCGTTGAACAGCCAAGCGCCCCCAGCGGGCCCGGTCGCCGGCGAGGCCGATGTCATCGTGGTCGGTGCCGGGCCGGCCGGCTCGTCGACCGCCTTCCACCTGGCCCGGGCCGGGCTTGACGTGCTGCTGCTGGAGAAGGCGAGCTTCCCCAGGGACAAGGTCTGCGGCGACGGTCTCACCCCCCGCGCGGTCAAACAGCTGACCGGCATGGGCATCTCGCTCGGCGAGCAGGACGGCTGGATCAGGAACAAGGGCCTGCGGATCATCGGCGCCGGGGTGCGGATCGAGCTCGACTGGCCGGAGCTGTCGTGCTGGCCGGGGTTCGGGCTGGTCCGG
>DASQSC010000500.1:0-3792 GCA_035642555.1 Streptosporangiaceae bacterium
CTTCGGGCAGGACCAGCGGGTGGTGGAATCGCAGCGGCCCGAGCGGGTGCCGTTCGACCTGGCAGCCGAGCTGCACCTGAAGTTCGACGCGGTCGCCGTGGCCTACCGCAAGGCCATGCGGGCCAGCGGGCTGGCGGCGGACGCCCCGGTCGGCATCGACGTCCCCGGCCCGGGCTGAGCGCTCAGTTCAGTTCGGTCAGCCGCGACGGTACGCTCCGAGCATGCCCGACAGCACAAGCTCGTCGATTACGATCTTGGCGCCGCGGCCGGCCGTGATGGCCGTGATCGCGGATTTCCCCGTCTACCCTGAGTGGGCCGGGGTCAAGTCGGCCGAGGTCCTGGCGCAGGAGGACGGCGGCCGGGCGAGCCGGGTGCGGTTCCAGCTGGATGCCGGCCCGATCAGGGACACCTACGTGCTCGGCTACCGGTGGCAGCAGGACGAGGCGGTCGACTGGGAGCTGGCCGAGGCAGGTTCGGTCATCTCGGCCATGACCGGCCGGTACGGGCTGGCGGACGGGAACCCGGGCACGGTCGTGAGCTTCGACCTGACCGTGGGAGTCAGGATCCCGATGCCCGGGATACTGAAGCGCAGGGCGGAGAAGATCATCATCGATACCGCCCTGAAGGGGCTGAAGGAACGGGCCGAGAGCGGGGCAGGCCCGTCAGCCCGGGGAGGAGACAGGCAGTGACGCAGCAGCCCAGGGGGTCCGGGCCGGATCCGGTCGGCGATTTCCAGCGCTGGCTCGTGCGGTCAGGGGCCCGGGAGATCAGCGGCCATATCGCTTCGACGCTCGGCCTTGGCGGCCAGAGCGGCAAGCGCGGGGATGTGTGGGAGCATGCCACCGCTCCGCCGCCCCATGAGCCGCCGGAATGCGCCTGGTGCCCGTGGTGCCGGGCCGCCCGCACGCTGCGGGATTCGGGCCCGGGCCTCGCCTCACACGCCGCGGCCGCTGGCGAGACGCTCGCCGGGCTGGTGCAGGATGCGATGTCCGCGGTCGAGTCGGTCCTGGCCAGCCAGAGCCGTCGGCCCGGGGCAGGGGAGCCCGGCGCGACGGCACCGGGCGGCGCGCACGATGAGCCCGCGCCCGCGAACACGGCGGCCGCCAACGGCGCGGCCGCCAGGGAAACGACTGCCGCCGAGGACACCGCCGGGGTCTGGGAGACCGCCACCAGCACGCCGCCGGCGCCCGGCGGCGAGGCTGGCCCGGCGTCCGAGTCCGGCGGCGAGGCTGGCCCGGCGTCCGAGTCCGGCGGCGAGGCTGGCCCCGCGTCCCAGCAGCCGGAATAGCTCCTGATGAGCCTGTCCCTCGGGATCGATGTCGGGGGAACCAAGGTCGCGGCCGGCGTGGTGGATCCCGGCGGGCGGGTCGTGGAGAAGCTCCGGCGGTCAACCCCCGCCACCGCGGGGGGCGCGATCGCGGTCATCGGCGAGGTCATCGAGGAACTGCGCAGCCGTCACCAGGTGACGGCGGTCGGCCTCGGGGTGGCCGGGTTCGTGGACGAGACCCGCTGCGAGGTGAGGTTCGCGCCCCACCTGCCGTGGCGGGAGGAGCCGGTGCAGCAGAAGGTCGAGGGCATGGCCGGGGTGCCGGTGGTGCTGGAGAACGACGCGAACGCCAGCGTCTGGGGCGAGGTGCGGTTCGGTGCCGCCCGCGGCGAGCAAGAAGTCGTCTTCGTCGGCGTGGGCACCGGGATCGGCACCGGGCTGGTGCTCGGCGGCCGGCTCTACCGGGGGCGCTGGGGCATGGCGGGGGAGGCCGGCCACTATCAGGTGGTCGCCGGGGGACGGCCGTGCGCCTGCGGCAAGCAGGGCTGCTGGGAGCAGTACGCCAGCGGCACCGCGCTGGCGGCGGAGGCCCGCGCGGCCGTGCGGCAGGCTCCGGCGAAAGCCGCCCGGCTGCTCGAACTGGCCGGCGGCAGCGCGGCGGCGATCAGCGGCATGCACGTCACGCAGGCGGCCAGGGAGGGCGATGCCGCCGCGGTGCGCTGCTTCGAGGCCGTGGGCACCTGGCTCGGGCACGGGCTCGCCGCCCTGGCGGCGATCCTCGACCCCGCCTGCTTCGTGGTCGGCGGCGGCGTGTCAGAGGCCGGTGACCTGCTGCTCGGCCCCGCCAGGCATGCCTACCAGCAGCGGCTGACCGGGGCCGGGCACCGCCACGAGGCCCGGATCATGCTCGCTGAGCTGGGCACGGACGCCGGGCTGGTCGGAGCCTCCGACCTCGCCCGCAGCCAGTAGCGCACACACACCGTCTGGCTCACACACCGGCCAGTTCTCACACCACGGCGCCGTCGCCGGGGCCGGAGTCGCCGGGCGGCCGGTCACCGATCCGCATGACCAGCGTGGCGAATCCCGCCACGAAGGCACCGACCCCGCAGAACGCCGCCCACCCGGGCACCGTCCAGCCCGCCATGACGGACACCAGCAGGTAGCCGGGGCCTCCGAACAGCCCCAGCCAGGCGCCCTTGGCGACCGGGTCGAGCCGCGGCAGGGGCGGCGGCGGGGGCGGGACGTAGTGGTCCTCATCATCGGCCGCGGCCGGTGAGGCCGGGCTCGCCGGCCGGATCACCCGCGCCCGGCCCGGCGGCGCCGGCTTTCTCGCCGACGCTGCTCCCGGCCCCGGCTCTGCTGTCCCGGCACCACCGGCATCCCCAGCGGCACCCGCGCCCTCAGGACCCCCGGCGCCCTCAGGACCCCCGGCGCCCTCAGGACCGCCGGCGCCCTCGGCGGCCTCGTCGCCGGTGGCCGCGGGCGGGTCCAGCTGCGGGCTGGTGAGCGGCCCCATGAGCGGGTCGCCGGGCGCCGGGCGGAACCCGCCGGCCAGGCTCTCGCGGGCCGGCCAGGGCGGCGGGCCATCGTCGTCACCGGCTGGCTCGGCTATCCGCGCCACCAGGTCCCGCCAGGCCTCCTCCTGGCCGATGTCATCCCCGGACATATCCCCGTCCACCCCCTCACTCTTTCCCCGCGTGGCTGTAGGCACGCACGAACTCGAGGCTGCCGCGGAAGATCTCCGGCGCATCGTTGTCCAGCGTTGCCACGTGATAGCTGTTGGCGAGCTCGTGCACGGTCAGCTGGCTGGCGGGCAGTCCGGCCGTCAGCACCCGCATGCTCGGGGGGCCGACCACATGGTCCACCGTGCTGCGGTAGACCAGCACCGGCTGCGAGATCTCGCCGAGCCGGCTGGCCGTCAGCCGCCACAGCGGCGGCAGGCTCGCCGCCGCCCGCACCGGCACCCGGTCGTAGGCGAGCTCGGTCACGCCCTCCCGCTTGATGTCGCTGCCGATACCCGGCACCGACGGCAGCACGAACTTGAGCACCGGCGACACCAGCAGCCGCCGGTCGTCGAGCGCGACCGAGGGGTTGACCAGGACCAGCCCGGAAACCTGGTCGCCGCGCAGCTCCGCCAGCCGCAGCGCCAGGCAGGCGCCCATGGACAGGCCCATGGCGAAGATCTGGTCGGTCCGTCCCCGGAGCTCCTCGAAGGCCCGGTCGATCTCGCCGTACCAGTCCTCCCACCGGGTGCGCGCGAGCTCCTGCCAGCTCGTGCCGTGCCCCGGCAGCCGCGGCAGCGACACGCTCAGCCCCTGCGCGGCCAGGTACTCGGCCCACGGCCGTAGGCTCGCCGGGGACGCGGTGAACCCGTGGCACAGCAAGGCACCCGTCCGGCCGCCCTCGTGCGAGAAGGGCTCCGCCCCCGGTATGACTGGCATGGGCCGCCCCCTCCCGTGACGCGCCTGCGCTGGTCCCGCCGCACCGGCACCAGCTCTCGTGCCTGCTGGCATCGTCGCACGCGA
>DASQSC010000501.1:0-3514 GCA_035642555.1 Streptosporangiaceae bacterium
CTACGGCGCGGTCGCCGCGGCGGGCGGGCGGATCTGGGTCTTCGGCGGCCAGGTGCCCGGCGGCTACACCAGCGTGATCCAGCGGGTGAGCCCGGCGGCCGGGCACGCGGCGGTGGCCGGCCGGCTGCGCCACCCGCTGGCGGGGGCGAGCGCGGTCACCATCGGCGGCCGGATCTACCTGGCGGGCGGCCAGCGGGCGCTGGGCGGCGGCCGGACGGAAGGCCCGTCGGGGCCGCTGGTCACCAGCCGGGCCGTGCTCGCCTACCGGCCGGGCACCGGCAGGCTCACCCGGGCCGGTCGGCTGCCGGCACCGGTCGCCTACGCCGGCGCCGCCGCGGCTGACGGTAGTGTCTTTCTCGTCGGCGGCGAGAACGACGAAGGGCGGCAGGTCCCCACCGTGACGAGGCTGCGACTGGTTCCCCGGGCCACACCGGTGCCCGGACGGTCATGACGGCGGACGCCGCGTTCTCCGACGCCGCCCGCTGGTATGCGGGACTGCCGACCATGTACGGCTCGGCGGCGGCGCTGATCACCGATCCAGCGGGCCAGGTGCTGCTGGTCAAGCCCAACTACCGCGACTACTGGAGCCTGCCGGGCGGCATCATGGAGCACGGCGAGCCGCCGCACGAGGCGTGTGCCAGGGAGGTGGCCGAGGAGGTGGGGATTCCCATCACCCCGGGCCCGCTGCTGGTCGTGGACTGGGCGCCGCCCGCCGGGGAGCGGCCGCGCTCGGCGGTGTCCTTCATCTTCGACGGCGGCACCCTGCCCGACCCTGGCGTGATCCGGCTGCAGGCGTCGGAACTGGACGCCTACCGGCTGGTCAGCCCCGGCGAGGAGGCAGCCGGGTACCTGCCGCCCTTCCTGCTCGACCGGGTGCAGGCCGCAGTCGCCGCCCGCGGCCGCGGGCAGGCCGTCTACCTGCCGGCCGCGGGCCCTTGCGGCTGTCCGCCGGGCCGCTAGTAGCGGAACGCCGCCGGGGCCGCTTCCACCTGGTCCACCGGGACGATCTCCATCCCCAGCGGCAGCAGCGAGATCGGGATGATCTTGAAGTTGGCGAGGCCGAGCGGGATCCCGATGATCGTCAGGCACAGCGCGAAGCCGGTGATCAGGTGCCCGAGCGCCAGCCACCAGCCGAACAGCACGATCCAGATGATGTTGCCGATCAGCGAGCCAGCCCCGGCATCCAAGCGTGGCTCGATGGTGCGGCCGAACGGCCACAGCACGAAGGCCGCAATCCGGAACGCGGCGATCCCCAGCGGAACGGTCACGACCAGGAAGAACAGCACAAAGCAGACCAGCCCGGCGATTGCGTACCCGATGGCCATCCAGAAGCCGCACAGCACCAGCCAGATCACGTTCCCGATGGTTCTCATGGCACCCCCCCGGATCGGGTCCGCGTCACCAACCACCCTACCCACCGTCCCCGGATCAGCCCGCAGGGCGCGACCGGAGCCGGGGCGGCGCCGCCGCGCCCGGAGCTGCCCGGGATGGCCAGGACGCCCGGTCAGTCCTTGCTGCCGGTCAGCGCGAGGGTGACCCCCAGGCCGATCATCGCCAGCCCGCCCGTGCCGCCGACCAGTTCCAGCCGCCGCGGCGAGGTCGCGAACCAGGAGCGGACTGCGCTGGCGGCCAGGCCCCAGGCGCTGTCACAGATCAGCCCGATCGGGAGCGACACCAGGCTGAGGATGATCAGCTGGAGCGGGACGTGCCCGGCGGCGCGGTTGGCGAACTGCGGCAGCACGGCCGCGAACAGGATGTAGGCCTTGGGGTTGGCCACGCCCACCGTGAACCCCTCGGCGACCGCCCGCCAGCCGCGCCGCGGCCCGGCCCTGTCGCCGAGCGCGGCGGCCAGCGACCGGCGGTGCCGGATCGCCCGGATGCCCAGCCAGATCAGGTAGGCCGCCCCGGCCAGTTTCACCACGGTGAACGCCAGCGCCGAGCGCTGCACCAGCGTGCCCACGCCGAGCGCGACGCTGACCGCCACCACCTGGACGCCGGACACGTTGCCGAGCACCGAGGCCAGTGCGGTGCGGCGGCCGTGCGCCAGCGCGCGCCCCACCACGAAAAGCACGCTGGGACCCGGGATCGCGATGACGATCAGGCAGGTGAGAGCGAATCCGAGGAACTGCCCGGCGGATGGCACGGCATGACTCTATGACACGATCTGTCCGGCCAGCCGCCCGGCCACCCCGTCCCCTCGCGCATGGATGGCGGATTGGTGCTCCGCTAGCAGCACCAACGGTTCATCCACGCCCGCGGCCGCGGCGCGGGTCAGTCCAGCGCGAGGAGGGGGTCCAGGCCGACGGTGAGGCCGGGGGGCAGCGAGGCCAGGCCCCGGATCGCGAGCAGCACGCCCGGCATGAACGAGGCCCGGTCCAGCGAGTCGTGCCGGATGGTGAGGGTCTCTCCGTGCCCGCCGAGCAGGACCTCCTGATGTGCCAGCAGCCCGGCCAGCCGGACCGAGTGGACGTGCACCCCGTCCACCACCGTCCCCCGGGCCCCCTCGGCGGCGGTCACGGTGGCATCCGGCGGCGGGCCCAGGCCGGCGCCGGCGCGTGCCCGCCCGATCAGCGTCGCGGTCCGGGACGCGGTGCCCGACGGCGCGTCGGCCTTGGCCGCGTGGTGCAACTCGATGACCTCCGCCGATTCGAAGAACCGGGCGGCCTGCGCGGCGAACCGCAGCATCAGCACCGCGCCTACCGAGAAGTTCGGCACGACCAGGCACCGCGCCGCGGGGGCGGCGGCCAGCCATTCGGTCACCTGCGCCAGCCGCGGCTCATCGAACCCGGACGTGCCGACCGCCGTGGCCAGGCCCTGGCCGATGCACCAGCGCAGGTTGTCCATGACCGCGCCGGGGTGGGTGAAGTCCACCACCACGTCGCAGCCTGCCAGCGGATCCCGGCTGTCGCCCTGGTCGACCTCGGCGGCGACCGTCATCCCGTCGGTGGCGGCGACCGTGCGGCACACCTGCGATCCCATGCGCCCCTTGGCGCCGAGCACGCCGACCTTGATCATTTCGCAACCCCTCCCCCCGGGGGCGGCCCGGGCAGCGGCACGCGGTCAGCCGAGCGCGGCCGTGAAGGCAGTGGCGTCGTCGAACGGCCCGACCACGGCAAGCGCCTTGGGATTCGCGAGCACCTGCGCCGCCACCTCGCGCACGTCGTCGTGGGTGACCGCGTCGAGGGCCGCGAGTATCTCCTCGACCGGCTCCAGCCTCGGGTATACCAGTTCCGACTTGCCGAGACGGCTCATCCGTGACGACGGGTCCTCCAGGCCGAGCAGGCTTTCCAGCCCGACCGTCAGGCCCGCCGGCAGCGACGCGACGCCGCGCACGGCCAGCAGGACCCCCGGCATGAACGAGGCCCGGTCCAGCGAGTCGTGCCGGATGGTGAGGGTCTCTCCGTGCCCGCCGAGCAGGACCTCCTGGTGCGCGACCAGCCCCGCCAGGCGCACGGCGTGGACGTGCACGCCCCCGACGTCGGCGCCGCGGGCTCCGTCGAGGGCGGTGGTGGTG
>DASQSC010000502.1:0-9454 GCA_035642555.1 Streptosporangiaceae bacterium
CACGGCCGGTGGGTGACCGGCGACGGCATCGTCGAGTGCGCCGACGCGCTGGCGGCCCCGGGCGACCGGCACCGGGCGGTGCTGCTGCGGCGCCTCACCGCGCGCGACGCGCCGGCCAGGGTCCAGGTGCTGCTCGATCCCAGCGACGGCTTCGGCGGGCCGGGCCTGCGGGCCCTGCTGCTGGACGACGAGGGACGCTGGACCGGCCGGTTCGGGGACCACTACCTGCGCTGGAGCGGGGACACCGGGACCGCCCGGGTCCGCCGCGGGCCCGGCGGCTGCCAGCTCACGCTGACCCTGACCGTGCGGCCCGGCGAGTCGCGCGACCTGGTGCTGGAGCTGTCGGACCGGCCGCTGCCCGGCCCGGCCCCCGGCCCCGGCCCGCTGTGGCGGGCGACCCGGGCGCACTGGGAGCGGGCCGTGCCGCCGCTCGGGCAGGTGACAGGGACCAGGGATGCCCGCCATGCGGTTGCCGTCATGACCGGCCTGACCAGCGCGGACGGCGGGATGGCGGCAGCGGCGACGACCAGCCTGCCGGAACGCGCCGACACCGGCCGGAACTACGACTACCGCTATGCCTGGATCCGGGACCAGTGCTACGCGGGCCAGGCTGCCGCGGCGGCGGGCGTGCCGCACCTGCTCGACGCCGCTACCCGGTTCGTGACCGCCCGGCTGCACGCCGACGGGCCGCGGCTGTCCCCGGCCTACACGGTGGACGGGGATCCGCTGCCGCCGCCGGGCCGGCTCGCGCTGCCCGGCTACCCGGGCGGCTACGACCTGGTGGGCAACCGGGTGCGGGACCAGTTCCAGCTCGACACGTTCGGGGAGTCGCTGCTGCTGCTCGCGGCGGCGGCGCGGGCGGGGCGGCTCGGCAGCGACGGCTGGCAGGCGGCCGCGATCGCCGCCAGCGCCATCGCCGGCCGCTGGCGGGAGCCGGACGCCGGGATCTGGGAGCTGAGCGGCGAGTCCTGGACTCACAGCAGGCTGTGCTGCGTAGCCGGGCTGCGGGCCGCCGCCGCCGCCCGCGGCGCAGCGGCCGGGCCCGGCCAAGGGGAGCCGGCGCGGGCCTGGGAGGAACTCGCCGGCGACATCCTGGCCGACACCACCGCGCGGGCGGTCCACCCGTCCGGCCGCTGGCAGCGCTCCCCCGCCGACCCCGGGCTCGACGGCGCGCTGCTGCTGCCGCCGCTGCGGGGCGCGGTCCCCGCCGCCGACCCGCGGACCGTCAGCACCCTGCGCGGCTACGCCGGCGAGCTGACCGAGGACGGCTACGCGTACCGGTTCAAGCACGACAGCCAGCCGCTCGGCCAGGCCGAGGGCGCCTTCCTGCTGTGCGGGTTCCTGCTCGCGCTGGCGCACCACCAGCAGGGCGACGAGGTGGCCGCGATGCGCTGGTTCGAGCGCAACCGGGCCGCGTGCGGCCCGGCCGGCCTGTACGCGGAGGAATACGACGTGACGCAGCGCCAGCTGCGGGGGAACCTGCCGCAGGCCTTCGTGCATGCGCTGTTGCTCGAATCCGCGGCCCGGCTGGCCGGGCCCTGGCAGGACAAGGAGCTGACGTGACGGACATGACCAGGACAGTCGTGATCACCGGTGCCAGCGGCGGGGTCGGCCGCGCCGCGGCCCGCCAGTTCGCTGCCCGCGGTGACCGGGTGGCGCTGATCGCCCGCGGCGAGTCCGGGCTGGCCGCCGCAGCCGGCGATGTCGAGGCGGCGGGCGGCACCGCGCTGCCGCTGCCCGCCGACGTCGCCGACCATGACCAGGTGGAGGCCGCCGCCACCCGGGCGGAGGAGATCCTCGGCCCCATCGACGTCTGGGTCAACGTGGCGTTCACGTCGGTCTTCGCGCCGTTCTCCGACATCACCGCGGCCGAGTTCCGGCGCGTGACGGAGGTGACGTACCTGGGCTACGTGCACGGCACCATGGCCGCGCTGGCCCGGATGCGCCCGCGCGGGCAGGGCACGATCGTGCAGGTCGGGTCCGCGCTGTCGGAACGGGCGATCCCGCTCCAGTCCGCCTACTGCGGCGCCAAGCACGGCATCAACGGGTTCACCTCGGCGCTGCGCTGCGAACTGGCGCACGAGCGGTCACCGGTCACGGTCACCGTGGTCCAGCTACCGGCCGTGAACACCCCCCAGTTCTCCTGGGTGCGGTCCCGGCTCCCCCGCCACCCGCAGCCGGTCCCCCCGATCTACCAGCCGGAGGTGGCAGCCCGCGCGGTGCTGCGGGCGGCCGGCCGGCCCCGCCGCAAGCAGTACTGGGTGGGCGCGAGCACGGTGGCCACGCTGGCGGCCAACCGGGTCGCCCCGGCACTGCTGGACCGGTACCTGGCCCGCACCGGCTACGACTCGCAGCAGGCCAGCGACCTGCCGCCGCCGCACGGGCCGGGGAACCTGGACCAGCCGGCCGACGGCGCCGGGCAGGCCGATCACGGCGCGCACGGGGTGTTCGGCGACCGGGCGCACCCCCGCAGCGCGCAGCAGGCGCTCAGCCGCCACCCGGTGCTGGCGGGCGCCGCCGGGACGGCCGGGACGGCACTGGCCGCAGCGGCGGCCCGAAGGTTTCAGCGCCGCCGGAACGGACAGCCGTAGCAGCGACGCCCAGACCGAGCGGATAGGAGAGCGCCAGTGACACGGATCGCGTCGGAAGCCCTGGTGGAACGGCTCGCGGACTGGGGCGTTGACACGGTCTTCGGGCTGCCGGGCGACGGCATCAACGGGATCATGGAAGGACTGCGGCGGCACCGGGACCGGGTCCGGTTCGTGCTCGTGCACCACGAGGAGGCGGCCGCCTTCATGGCCACCGGGTACGCCAAGGCGACCGGCCGGATCGGCGTGTGCCTGGCCACCTCCGGGCCGGGCGGCATTCACCTGCTGAACGGGCTGTACGACGCGAAGCTGGACCACGCCCCGGTGCTCGCCCTCACCGGCATGCAGGAGACCGCCCTGCTCGGCACCGGCTACCAGCAGGAAGTCCACCTGGACCGGCTCTACTCCGACGTCGCCGAGTACAGCCACCTGGTCGCCCACCCGGCGCAGGTGCCGGCCGTGACCGACCTGGCGATCCGCACCGCCTACAGCCGCCGCGGCGTCGCGCATCTCACGATCCCGAACGACATCCAGGTGGCCGACGCCGACGCCGACCCGTGGCGGAACGTCGCGCCGGCCGTCTCCCCGCACACCGCGCCGGTGCTGCTGCCGCCCGCGGGCCTGCCCCGGGCCGAGGACGTGCAGCGGCTCGCAGACCTGCTCAACGACGGGGAAAAGATCGCCATCCTGGCCGGCGCCGGGGCCCTGCACGCGCGGGCCGAGCTGATCACGCTGGCCGAGACGCTGGCCGCGCCGATCGTGAAGACTCTGCCGGGTAAGGCGGCCGTTCCGGATGATTCCCCGTATACCACCGGCGGACTCGGGCTGCTCGGGACCCGTCCCTCGGAGGAACTGATGTCCGAGGCCGACACCGTGCTCATGGTCGGGACCAACTTCCCGTACACCGCGCACCTGCCCGCGCCCGGCAAGGCGCGGATCGGCCAGATCGAGGCGGACCCGGCCCGGGCGGGCGCGCGGGTGACGACCGAGGTACCGGTGGTGGGAGACGCGGCCGAGACGCTGCGGGCGCTGATGCCTCTGCTCAAAGGGCGCAGCGACGGCTCGTTCCTGGCCAAGTGCCAGCGCGGGATGGACCGCTGGCGGCGGCAGCTGACCGCGCTGCAGGACGCGGACCGGGACCCGATCGCGCCCCAGTACCTGATGGGGGTCATCGACCGGGAGGCCGCCGACGACGCCATCCTCACCTGCGACAGCGGCACGATCGCCACCTGGGCGGCCCGGCACTGGACCATCCGCGGCGACCGGCAGTTCTACCTGTCGGGCAACCTGGCCACGATGGCGCCCGGGCTGCCGTACGCGGTGGGCATCCAGCACGCGTCCGGTGACCGGCAGGTCATCGCGTTCGTCGGGGACGGCGGCTTCGCCATGCTGATGGCCGAGTTCCTGACCGCGATCCAGCACCGGCTGCCGATCAAGGTGATCATCAACAACAACAACTCGCTCGGCCAGATCCTGTGGGAGCAGATGGTGCTCGGCTACCCCGAGCACGGCGTCCGCTACCCGGAGCCGTTCGCCGACTACGCGGCATTCGCGGCCGCGAACGGCGCCTTCGGCCGGAAGGCGGAACGGCCCGGCGACGTGGCCGGCGCCGTCCGCGAGGCGCTCGCCCATCCGGGCCCGGCGCTGGTCGACGTGAACGTCAACCCGGACGAGCCGCCGCTGCCGGGCAAGGTCGCGTACGACCAGGCGAAGAGCTTCGCCGAGGCGTTCCTGCGCGGCCAGCCCCGGAAGGCGACGATCGCCACCACGCTGTTCCGGGACAAGATCTCGCAGCTCAGGTCGTGACCAGCAATGACCCGCGCGCCCGCGCCGGGCCAGGTGGAACTGTCACGCCCCGGCAAGGTGCTGTTCCCCGGTGACGGCATCACCAAGGGCGACCTGACCGGCTACTACCGGCAGGCGGCCGCCCGGATGCTCCCGTACCTGCGCGGCCGTCCGCTGGCGCTGGCTCGGTTCCCTGACGGCATCACCGGGCAGCGCATTTTCCAGAAGAACGTTTCCCGGCACTCCCCGGACTGGGTGCCCCGCATCGAGGTGGGCAAGCAGGACGGAACGGTGTGCCAGGTCATCGCGGACAACGAGGCAACCCTCGTCTACCTGGCCAATCAGGCCTGCATCGAACTGCACCCGTTCTTGTCGAGAGCGGGCCGGCTGGACCGCCCGGACCAGTTCGTGCTGGACCTCGACCCGCCGGGCCCCGGCCACTTCCGGCAGGCCTGCCAGGCCGCGCTGGCCGCGCGCGACCTGCTCGAAGACGAGCTCGGGCTGACCACATTCGTCATGACCACCGGCGGGAAGGGCGTCCACGTCCGGGTGCCGCTGGCCGCCAGCGAAGAGTCCGGCCAGGCGCGGGAGTTCGGTCATGCCCTGGCCGCGCTGCTGGCCGATCGCCACCCCGGCCTGATCACCGCGGAGCAGCGGCGGGAGCGGCGGGGAGACCGGGTGTACGCGGACATCATGCGGAACTCCTACGCCCAGACCGCGGTCGCCCCGTTCTCGGTGCGCGCCCGGCCCGGGGCCACGGTCGCCGCTCCGCTGGACTGGTCCGAGGTAACGGACCGCGGGCTGCGGCCGGACCGGTTCACGCTCCGGACCATCGGCGACCGGCTGGCCGCCACCAGCGGCCGCGGCGACCCGTGGGCCGGGATGGGAAGGCGCCGTTACTCGCTCGGCCGGGCCGCGCAGCGGCTCGGCCGGCTGGCGGGCTGACCGGTGCCCGGCCGGGCCGGTCGGCCACCGGGCAGGGCGGCCCTGGTCAGGCGCCGGGTGCTTACGTAGAGTGTGTGGTAAGGGGAGGATTTGTAATCGGGGAGTTTTTGATCAGGAAGCCACGGTAGGGGCGGATTGCGCGGCCCTGGCCGCCTGCCCGTTCCCATGAATCGAGGAGGTAGCGATGACGCACGCACCCAGTGACATGGACGCTGCCGCTGCCACCCCCACCAACGGCCGGGACACGTCGTTCTGGCGGTCCCACACCACGATCGCGCTGCAGCCGGTGGCGGCTCCGTCCATCCTGGGGCTGTTCGGGTTCGCCGCGGCCACCTTCATGGTCGCGACCAACCTGGCCGGGTGGTACGGCACCACCGCGTCGCGCGCGATCACCATGTTCGCCCTCGTCCCGTTCGCCGTGTTCGCGGGCGGGGTCGCGCAGTTCCTGGCCGGCATGTGGTCCTACAAGGCCCGGGACGGGCTGGCGACCGCCATGCACGGGATCTGGGGCGCGTTCTGGCTCGGCGACGGCCTCTACCTGCTGCTGGTCGCCGGGGGCGTGCTGCTTCCCCCGACGGCCCGGACCTTCGAGCTCGGCCTCGGGTACTGGTTCATCGTGCTGGCCGCCATCACCCTGGTCGGCGCGATCGCGGCGCTGGCCAAGAACATAGCCCTGTTCCTGGTGCTGTTCGTGCTCACAGGCGGCGCCACCCTGCTCGCGATCGCCTGGGTCACGCCGGTCCACTGGCTGGTCAACCCGGCCGGGGACGTGCTGGTGGCATCGGCGGTCATCGCCTTCTACACCGCGTCCGCGCTGCTGCTGGAGGGCGTCTACCAGCGGGCGATGCTGCCGGTGGGCCACATCCCGATGAAGCCGCGGGCACATGCCGCGCAGCTGCAGCCGATCCAGTACGAGCTCGGCGAGCCGGGCGTCCGGGCCGGTCAGTGAGGGCGGCGGGCTCCCCAGCCCGCTGGCCTGACGTAACCCCGAGGAGGTAACCGGCATGGCAGGATCGAACCTCGCAGTGATCATGATCGTGGTCGCCGCCATCGTGGGCCTGGTCGCCATGCTGGTCCCGACGCTGGTGGCGGCGAACCGCCCCTACTGGCGGCACACGCGGCCGGACTCCGTCCCCGGCAAGGTCCGGGGCGGCATCCACCTGGGCGACCCGCGCAGCCAGGGGCCGCCGCAGGGCGAGGAAGTGCTCCCGCCCGAGCGGTACCCCGAGCACGCAGGCGGCCGTTCCCGCGGGTCCTGACCGCCGGGCCGCGGGTGACCGCGGGCGGTGACCGCCGCTGGTGCCCGGCGGCCGGTGCGGAGCGGCCGGTGCCTAGCGGTAGTGTGCGCCGGTGCGGTACCTCGGTGTCGACCTGGCGTGGGGCTCGCGCGGCCGCACCGGGCTCGCGCTGGTCACCGCGGACGGCACGCTCACCGAGGCCACCCGGGCCGACGGCGACGACGAGATCCTGGCCTGGCTGGCGGCCCGGGCACACGGCCCGTGCCTGGTGGCGTTCGACGCGCCGGTCATCGTCCGCAACCGGTCCGGGAGCCGCCGCTGCGAGCGGCTGGTGGGCAGGTACTTCGGCGCCAGCCACGCCGCGTGCCACCCGGTCAGCCGTGCCAGCCCGCTGTTCGCGGACGGCGGCCGGGCGCTGCGGCTGGCCAGGGCGCTGGACCTGGATTCGGACCCGGCCGCCGCCAGCCCGCGGCGGGCGGTGGAGGTCTACCCGCACCCGGCGATCGTGTCGCTGGCTGGCCTGCCGTCGATCATCAGGTATAAGCGCAAGCCCGGCCGCGACCTGGCGTTCCTGCGGGCGGAGATGATCCGCCTGCTGGCCGTGATCGAGTCGCTGGCCGGCCACCCGGCGCCGGTAAGCGTGCGCGGCTGCCCGGACTGGGAACGGCTCCGGCAGTCGGTGACCGCCGCGGCCGCCAAGGCGGACCTGGCGCGGGCCGAGGACGCGGTGGACGCGGTCATGTGCGCCAGCATCGCCAGGATCGCGGCCGCCTGCCCCGGCCAGGTGCGGCTGCTGGGCACGTCGGCCGACGGGTGCATCCTCACCCCGGTCACCGCCGCGGTCGCGGCCCGCATCGACGCCGACGGCACCGCCTGCGCCTGGCACCCGCCGGCCTGACGGGGGTCGCGGTCGGCCACGGCCGCCCGTGGGCACGGAAATCCGCTCGCTTCCCCCGCAGCTGCGCGGGACGCTGGTCACATGGTTGACCCGGACATCACCGAGCACTACCAGACCGGCTACGAGCGCACCCGGGTGCTGCCCGGCGGGCAGCACCCGGCGCTGGAGTTCGCCCGGTCACTGGACCTGCTGGACCGGCTGCTGCCGCCGCCCCCGGCCCAGCTGCTCGATGCCGGCGGGGGCCCTGGCACCTACGCCGCCCCGCTGGCCCGGCGCGGCTACCAGGTGCACCTGGTCGACCCGGTGCCGCTGCACGTCGAGCAGGCCCGCGAGACCGCCGGCACCGACCCCGAGGCCCGCTTCACCGCCGAAGTGGGCGATGCCAGGGATCTCGCCGAGCCGGACCGGTCGCAGGACGCGGTGCTGCTGTTCGGCCCGCTCTACCACCTGACCGAGGCGGCGGACCGGCTGCAGGCGCTGGCCGAGGCGCGGCGGGTGCTGCGGCCGGGCGGGCTGGTGCTCGCGGTGGGCATCTCCCGGTTCGCCTCGCTGCTCGACGGGCTGTACCGGGGCTTGCTGGACGACCCTTCGTTCCGGCCGATCATGGAGCGGGACCTGGCAGAGGGCCAGCACCGTAACCCGGACCCGGTGGGCAGGCCCGAATTCTTCACCACGGCCTATTTCCACACCCCGGACGGTCTCGCCGCCGAGTTCCGCGAGGCGGGCCTGGCGCAGGTGGCCCTCTACGGCGTCGAGGGCCCCGGCTGGCCGCTGCGCGAGCACTGGCCCGACCCGCGGTGGCGCGAGCAGATCCTGTTCGCGGCCCGGGCGGCCGAGACCGAGCCCTCGCTGCTGGGCTTCAGCATGCACCTCATCGCGGCCGGCACGAACCCAGGGCTGGTCAGCCGCGGGCCGCAGCGCGCTGGCGAACTTCCCTGATCGCCGCCTGGACGCCACCGGTCCACGGATCGCCGTGGCCGGGCAGCACGAGGTCCGCTGAGACCTCCTCCAGGCGGGACAGCGACGCCACCGCCTGGGCGGCGTCCGCCGTGAAGGGGGCGACCTGCGGCCCCGCGACGCCGGTGGTCACCGCGTACGTCGCCAGCGCGTCACCGACGAACAGCGCGCCCACGGACGGGACATGGAGCGCGGCGCTGCCGGGCGTGTGGCCAGGGGTGAGGATCACCCGGGGGCTGCCCGGCACGTCCAGCGTGGCCCCGTCCCCGAACGTGGCGACCTCGTGCAGCTTCGGCGTCCGGAGCGCGCCGTGCAGCAGGCCGAACCAGAAGAACCCGATCAGCGGGCCGAGCCGGGACGGCCCGATGCCCTGCGCGGGATTCGGCACCTCGCCGCGGGCCAGGCGGGCGTCGGCCTCGTGGACCGACACCGGGACGTGCCGCTCGCGGCGCAGCCGCTCGGCGAAGCCGATGTGGTCGGAATGCCCGTGGGTGAGGACGAGGGCGCGGACGTCGGCTACCGTCGCGCCGATGGCCGCCAGCTCGCGCGGGATGTCCCGGTAGTAGCCGGGCACGCCAGCGTCGATGATCGTCACCTCGCCGCCGTCCGCCAGCAGGTAGGAGTTGACGATGCTGCGGTCACCGATGCGGTGGATGCCGGGTGCAATCTTCATCGGGGCCACCCTAGCCTGGCCGCCGGGCGGCGCCCGGCGGTTACCCGGCTGACCAGGCCAGCGGAAGCGAGTCGACGCCGTAGATGCCTTCCACCCCGCCCAGCACGGGCTGGCCGGCCGGGCGCAGCCCCGGCAGCCGCGGGGCCAGGAACGCCAGCGCCTCCTCCAGTTCCGCCCGCGCCAGGTTCGCCCCGAGGCAGAAGTGCGCGCCCGCGCCGAACGTCAGCACCCGGGCGTCCCGTTCCGCCGCGATGTCGAACTCCTCGCCCGCCTGCTGGTCGCGGTTGGCCCGCTCGGCGCACACCGCGACGATCGTGCCCGCCGGGAACACCACGCCCCGGTGCTCGATCCGGCCGGTGCAGATCCGGGC
>DASQSC010000503.1:0-11525 GCA_035642555.1 Streptosporangiaceae bacterium
GCGCCGCGGCGCGCCGACCGCCGTGACCACCGCGTTGAGCGGCCTGCCCAGCCGCTCCAGCCGCTCGTGCGCCGCCAGCAGCGCGAGATTGCCCGGCCCGCGCGCACGGTTTCCCTGCGCAATGGCCCGTTCCAGGTCGGCGGCCCGCTCCGGCAGCGGCGGTGGCAGCTCGCCGGGCTGCGTGCGGGCCCGCAGCCGGAGCTGCCGGGCGAGCGCGGCCAGCACCGGCAGGTAAGCGGGGTCGGAGGTCACCACCCGGGGATCCAGCCCGCTCACCGCGACGGCGGCCCTGATCGCCTCGCCCATGGCCGGGTCCGCGCCGGTGACCTGCGCGTCGCTGCGGCCACGGGCCGGGCCATCGGGTGGCGGGCCGGCCTGGGTGCGCACGCGCGAACGTTACAACCCCGTAAAACCTGGGGTCCAGACCCCGGCCGGATATTTACATCCTGCCGCCTTACGGCCATCTTGGCTTGAAACAAAGGTTTGCCCGCAATTGCTGGACTGCTGCCCCCGCCACTGGCTGGCCGTGGCCGCGGCCGCCCGGACCCCCACCGGGAGCTTCTCGTGACACACCGAAAGAGCGCAGCCTGGTCTCTGATCGCCGTGAGCGGGCTGGTGGTGCTGGCGGCCTGCGGCGGCTCCGGCGGCGGGACGGTCGGCGGCCAGTCCGGGGCCCCGGTGCGCGGCGGCAACCTGGTCATCGCCCGCACCGCCGACTCGCAGTCGATGAACGCCACCACCGTGTTCGACAACGAGTCGATCTGGATCTTCGAGCAGATCATGGAGCCGCTGTACACGGTGACCCCGAACGGCAAGGGCGTCATGCCGTGGCTCGCCACGGGGTACAAGGTGTCCCCCGACAAGAAGACCTACACGTTCACGCTCCGCAAGGGCGTGAAGTTCTCCACCGGCAAGCCGATGACCTCGGCGGACGTCAAGTTCTCGCTCGACCAGGCACGCGCGGCCAGCAAGGGCTGGGGCTACATCGACACCGCGATCAAGTCGGTGTCGGCTCCCGCGCCGCAGACCGTGGTCGTCCACCTCAAGTACCCGTGGGCGCCGCTGCTGGCCGACCTGTCGCTGTTCGCCAACGGGATCGTGCCTGCTCGCTACGGCGGCCAGACCGAGAACGAGTTCTACCAGCACCCGGTGGGCACCGGGCCGTTCAAGTGGGACTACTGGCACAAGGGGTCAGCGCTCAAGCTGGTGCGCAACCCCGGTTACTGGCAAGCGGGCAAGCCCTACCTCAACAGCGTCACCTGGACCGACGTGCCCAGCGACAACACCAGGGAACTGCAGCTCAAGGGCGGCCAGGCGCAGGTAGACGAGTTCCCCGCCTGGTCCACCGTGGCCAGCCTGAAGTCCACGCCGAACGTGGTCATGCACCTGTTCTCGTCCACCCGGACCGACTACCTGCTGCTCAACGAGCTGCGCAAGCCGCTCGGCGACATCCACGTCCGACGGGCGATCTCGCTGGCCATCAACCGGCCCGCGCTCATCAAGGCGGTGCTGTTCGGCAACGGCAAGCCGGCCAACTCGGTCTTCCCGCCCCAGGTGCCCTACTACCAAAAGGCCACCAAGGGGCTCCAGTACAACCTGGCCGCGGCGAAGCAGGAGATGGCGAAATCCAGCGTGCCGCACGGGTTCAGCACCACGATCCTGATCGATTCCGGGAACTCCGACCAGCGCACCGTGGCCACGATCATGCAGTCGGAGCTGAAGCCGCTCGGCATCACCCTGAAGATCCAGCAGCTCGACCCGAACACGGTCAACGACAACCAGCAGAGCCTCAAATACAACATCTCGCTGGCCTACTGGACGATGGACATCCCGGACCCGGACGAGCTCGCCACGTTCGCGGTCGACCCCAAGTCGGGCGCCCGGTCGTTCTTCACCGCCTACGACAATCCCACCGTGGTGACCGACACCCACCAGGCTGAGAAGACGCTGGCCACCTCGCAGCGGCAGCAGCTGTACAACCAGATCCAGTCGCTGGCGGCGCAGGACGCGTTCATGGGCTTCCTGTACTACTCCCCTTACGCCTACGCGGCCGCCGCCAGCGTGCACGGCTTCTACGTGACCCCGCTCGGCAACTACCACCTGGAGAACGCCTGGCTGAGCAAGTGACCGCGCGGGCACGCACCCACCAGTAGCGAGGCGCGCATGGGGCGGATGGCGTTCGTCGGGCGGCGGCTGCTGCAGCTGATACCGGTGGCGGTCGGCGTGACCATCATCGTGTTCTTCATGGTCCACCTGATCCCGGGGGACCCGGCGCGCAGCATCCTCGGCATCCACGCCACCCCGGCCAAGGTCGCCGAGCTGCACCGGGAATGGGGCCTGGACCGGCCGCTGATCAGCCAGTACTGGCTGTTCCTTGACCGGCTCGGGCACGGCAACCTGGGCCAGAGCCTGTTCTACGGCGGCTCGGCGTCCGGGCTGATCCTGTCCCACCTGCCCGCCACGCTGTGGCTGATCATCTACGCGGCGGTGCTGGCGGTGCTGATCAGCGTGCCGCTGGCGATGATCGCGGCCAGCCGCAAGGACGCCATCCGCGACCATGTGGTGCGGGCCGTCCCGCTGGTCGGGCTCGGCATGCCGCCGTTCTGGCTGGGGTTCCTGCTGATCTACGGGTTCGCGATCTCGCTGCGGCTGTTCCCGGTGAGCGGCTACGGCGCCGGGGTCACCGGGCACCTGCGGTCGATGTTCCTGCCCAGCCTGACGGTGGCGATCGCGCTGGCGCCGGTGGTCATCCGCAGCCTGCGCGCCAGCATGCTCACCGTGCTCGGCGCCGACTTCATCACCACCGCCCGGTCCAAGGGGGTACCAGGGACCCGGCTGTTCCTGCGACACGTGCTGCGCAACGCGGTGATCCCGGCGGTCACCGTGCTGGGCATCAACATCGGCTTCCTGATCGGCGGCACGGTGATCATCGAGAACGTCTTCGCCATCCCCGGCATCGGGCAGCTCATGATCAACGCGATCTTCCAGCGCGACTTCCCGGTGGTGCAGGGGGTCACGCTGGTGTTCGGCGTCCTCGTCGTCCTGGTCAACCTGCTGGCCGACATGGCCTACGCCGCACTCGACCCGAGAGTGAGGTTCTCCCGATGAGCGCGATCCCGCTGGCCCCCGGCCCGGGACCGGCCGCCGCGGTGGCGCCGGAGCGGGCGCAGGCGCGGGCGGCCCGCCGGTGGTACCGGCAGCCCGCGCTGCTGGCCGGAATCGTGATCACCGGGATCATCGTCATCCTGGCCGTCGCCGCGCCGCTGCTCACCTCCTACAGCCCGACCGCCCAGAACATCAGCCAGAGCCTGGCCGGGCCGGGCGGGCAGCACCTGCTCGGCACCGACCAGCTCGGCCGCGACACCTGGACCAGGCTGCTGTTCGGGCTGCGGCTGGACCTGCAGATCGCGTTCATCGCGGTGCTGTTCCCGTTCTGCCTCGGCACCATCCTGGGCAGCCTGGCCGGGTATTTCGGCAGCTGGGCCGACACGGTGATCATGCGGGTGGTCGACATCGTGGTCGCGTTCCCGTTCTACGTGCTGATCATCGCGCTGGTGTTCGTGCTGGGCCCGGGCGAGCGGAGCATCTACATCGCGATCACGGCGGTCGGCTGGGTGTCCTACGCCCGGCTCGTGCGGGGCGAGATCCTGGTCGCCAAGCGGCAGGACTATGTGCTCGCGGCCCGGGCCAGCGGCCTGTCGTCGGTGCGCATCATGGGGCGGCATCTGTTGCCGAACGTCATCACCCAGGGGATCGTGTACGCCATGTCCGACATCGTCCAGGACATGCTGGCGATCGTGACACTCGGTTACTTCGGCCTCGGGGTACCGCCGCCCACCGCCGACCTGGGCTCGATGATCAACGATGGGCAGAACTTCCTGTCCACCCACTGGCAGCTGACGACGATCCCCGGCCTCGCCGTGGTCGCCGTCGGCCTGGGGCTCTCGCTGATCGGCGACGGCCTCGCCGACCTGCTCCGGCCGGGCCAGTCATGACCGGGGGGGTGCTCGACGTCAGGGACCTGGCGGTCCGGATCAGCACCCGGCGCGGGGTGGTGCGCGCGGTGGACGGGGTGTCGTTCGAGGTCGGCCGGGGCGAGGCGCTGGGGCTGGTGGGCGAGTCGGGATCCGGGAAGAGCATGACGCTGCGGGCCGTGCTCGGCGTGCTGCCGCCGGAGGCCCGGATCACCGCCGGCCAGGTGCTGCTGGACGGCACCGACCTGGTGCCGTTGGACGGCGCCGCGCTCAACCAGATCCGCGGCCCGAAGCTGGCGATGATCTTCCAGGAGCCGATGAGCGCGCTCAACCCCGTGATGCGGGTCGGCTGGCAGATCGCCGAGGGCCCGCAGGTCCATCTCGGCTACAGCCGGGCCCGGGCCGCCGAGCGGGCGGTGGAGCTGATGCGACGGGTGGGCATCCCCGACCCTGAGCAGCGGTTCCGCTCCTACCCGCACGAGTTCTCCGGCGGGATGCGGCAGCGGGTGATGATCGCCATCGCGCTGTCCTGCGACCCGGAGATCATCCTCTGTGACGAGCCGACCACCGCGCTGGATGTGACCATCCAGGACCAGATCCTGCGGCTGCTGGCGCGGCTGTGCCGCGAGTCGGGCACCAGCCTGGTCTTCGTCACCCACGACCTGCCGGTGGTGGCGCAGGTCTGCCAGCGGATCGCGGTGATGTACGGGGGGCAGCTGGTGGAGCGCGGCGAGGTGCGGGAGGTGCTGCTGGACCCGCACCACCCCTACACGCTCGGGCTGGTCCGCTCGGCGCCCGACGTCGAAAACGTCCGGGAGACCCTGGTGCCGATCCCCGGGTCCCCGCCCAGCCTCATCTCGCCGCCGCCGGGCTGCCGGTTCCACCCGCGGTGCGAGTTCGCGGAGGAGGACTGCCGGGAGACCGACCCGCCGTTGCGGCCGCTGCCCGGCGGCCGGGCGACCGCCTGCCTGCACGACGAGCGCTGCGCCGGGACCCTCGCGCTGGACCGGGCCCGGCCATGACCGCCTCCCTGCCCGCCGCCGCCCCGCCCGGCCCCGGCCCGGGCGAGCCGATCCTGGCCGCGCGCGGGCTGACGGTGTCCTTTCCGGCCGGCTCCCAGCTCGCGGCGCGGCTGCGAGGCGGCGGGCCCCGGGTGCTGCGCGCGGTGGACGGGGTGGACCTGGAGATCGAGCGGGGCGAGTCGCTGGCGCTGGTCGGCGAGTCCGGCTCCGGCAAGTCCACGCTGGCGCTAGCGCTGGCGGGGCTGAACCGGCCGGACGCGGGCGAGATCGCCTTCGGCGGGCGGGCGATGCCGCGCCGCCGCTCCCGCGCCGACCAGCGCCGGATCCAGCTCGTCTTCCAGGACCCGTACTCGTCCCTGAACCCGCGGCTGACCGTGGGCGGGATGCTGCGCGAGCTGCTGCGAGTCCACCGCATCGTGCCCAGGGAGCAGGTGGCGCAGGTCACCGCGGACCTGCTGGTGAAGGTAGGGCTGGATGAGGGGGCGCTGACGGCGTACCCGCGCCAGTTCTCCGGCGGCCAGCGGCAGCGGGTCGCGATCGCCCGGGCGCTGGCGCTCCAGCCCGACCTGCTGATCGCGGACGAGCCGGTGTCCGCGCTCGACGTGAGCGTCCAGGCCACGATCCTGAACCTGCTCGCCGGGCTGCAGCGGGAGCTGCACCTCACGCTGCTGCTGATCTCGCACAACCTGGCTGTGGTGCGGCACCTGTGCGACCGGGTGGCGGTCATGTACCTCGGCCGCATCGTGGAGGTGGCACCCACCGAACAGCTTTTCAGCGACCCGCGCCACCCGTACACGCGCGGCCTGCTGGCGGCGATCCCCAAGCTGACGGCGACGGCCGGGCCCGACGGCCCGCCCGCCGTGGCCGGCGACCCGCCGAGTCCGCTGCGGATCCCGGCCGGCTGCCGGTTCCGTACCCGGTGCCCGATCGCGCAGCCCCGGTGCGAGACCGAGGACCCGGCCCTGGCGGGGCCGCCCGGGCCGGCGGCCCAGCGGGGCCCGGCTGGCGCTTCGCGGCACCTGGCCGCGTGCCATTTCGCGTTCACCACGGACGCGGTGGCAGCTGGGCCGCCACCGGACGGCGCCGCGGGCCCTGATGGGAGGCAGCCATGAAGGTCTTCCTCTCCAGCGACATGGAGGGCACGGCCGGGGTGGTGGACTGGGAGCAGTGCGTCGGCGACGGGCCGCAGGCGGCGGCCGGCCGGGAGCTGCTGCTTGCCGAGGTGAACGCGGCCATCGACGGGGCGGTCGCCGGCGGCGCCACCGAGATCGTGGTCAACGACTCCCATTCGGCCATGCGCAACCTGCCGCCTGCCGCGCTGGCCGGGGAGGCCTCCTACATCTCCGGCAGCCACAAACCGCTGTACATGATGCAGGGCCTGGACGCCAGCTTCGGGGCCGCGCTGTTCGTCTCTTACCACGGCTCGATGGGCGCGTCCGCCGGGCTCTCGCACACCTACAACCCGCGCGCGGTCCTCGAGGCCAGGCTGGGCGGGGTGGTGACCGGCGAGGCGGGTATCAACGCGCTGGTGGCGGCACATTACGGAGTCCCGGTGGTGCTGGTGACCGGCGACCGGTGCGCGTGCGAGGAAGCGGCGGCCCTGATCCCCGGCATCTCCCAGGCCGTGGTCAAGGAGCACGTCAGCCGCGCGGCCGCGCACAGCCTGCACCCGGCCCGCGCCTGCGCGCTGATCCGCGATGCCGCCGCGAAGGCCGTCGCCACCGCCGCGAGCGCGCAGCCCCCGCCGCTGGCCGGGGCCCCGCTGGAGGTCTCGGTCCGCACCACCGACATCGCGGAAGCCGCCAGCTGGGTGCGCGGCGTCAGCCGGACCGGTCCGCGGGAGCTTCGCTTCGAGGGCGACAGCCCGCTGGACGTCTACCGTTCTTTCTGCGCCGCGATCCTCCTCACCGCCGCGGTGGCGGAGGTGACGTGACCACGCGCCGCGCCCCGCGGCTGATCGATATTGCCGAGGCCGTGGGGGTGCACGTGTCCACCGTGTCCCGGGTGCTCAACGGCGACCCCGCGCAGTCGGTCCGGCCCGAGCTCTCCGAGCTGATCCTGGCCACCGCCCGGCAGCAGGGCTACCGGCCGAACGCGCTGGCCCGGGCGCTCAAGCGGCGGCGCACCGGGGCGCTGGCGTTCGTCATCCCGCTGCTGCGCAACCCGATCTGGGTGCGGATGCAGCGGGGCGCGCTGCAGCGGGCAGCCGAGCGCGGCTACGTCGTCATGATCATGGAGGAGCCGGGTGACCAGCCGCAGCCGCCCGGCCACTACCGCTACCTGGTCGAGGAGAGCCGGGCCGATGGCCTGCTGCTCGCGACCGCCCTGCGCGCCCCCGCGCATGCCGCCGGGGTGCCCGGGGTCCCCCACGTCTACGTCAACCGGCGCGGGCCGGCCCGCGGCAACGATGTGGTGATGGACGAGTCCGGTGCGGTGCGGCTGTTCCTCGGCCACGTGGCCGGCCAGGGCCACCGCCGGGTGGCGCTCATCGACGGCCCGGCCGCGGTGGACACGGTGCACCGGCGGACGCTCGCGGCCAGGCGGATCTGCGCCGCCCGCGGGATCCGCCTGATCGTCCGGCACGCGGCGCCGACCGAGGCGGGCGGCTGGGAGGCCGCCGACAGCCTGCTGCGGGCCGGCCAGCCCCCCACCGCCTGCGGGGTCGGCAGCCTCAACCAGTTGTTCGGGGTGATGGCGGCGCTGCGGGCGCGGGGCGTGGGCGTGCCGGCCGGCATGTCGGTGGTGAGCTTCGACGAGGACGAGTGCCTGGCGTTCCTGGACGTCCCCGTCACCAGCGTGGCCATGCCGCTGGCCGAGCTCGGCGCGGCCGCCGTGGACGCCGTCCTGGCCCGGATCGAGCGGGAGCTGGCCGGCGACGTGATGGTCAGCGACCCGATGCGGCTGGTGCCGCGCCGCTCGGTGGGGAGGTGCCCGGCATGAGTGCCCACCGGCTGGACCCGGCACCGGGGACCACCGCCGACGTGCTCTGCCGGGAGCATTCCCCGGTGCTCACGGTGGACGCGGGCGACACCGTGATCGTGGGCTCGCTGGACGCATCCGGTCACCTGGCCCGGCCACGGTCCGGCGGCGACGAGCAGCCGAAGATGTTCCCGGCCAGCCGCGGCCACTGCCTGACCGGCCCGATCGCCATCCGCGGGGCCAGGCCCGGCGACATGCTCGCGGTGCGGCTGGTCTCGCTGCGGCCGGGCACGTGGGGCTGGACCGTGGCCGCGGCCAGGGACACCCCGGTCACGCGGCGGCTCGGGCTGGCCGACGGCCCCCCGGCGTGGCTGCTGTGGGAACTGGACGCAGCGGCGGGGACGGCCACCTGCGACCGCGGGCTCATGCGCCGGATCGCGCCGTTCCTCGGGGTGACGGGCATGCCGCCGCCGGAGCCCGGCGAGCACTCCACCATCCCGCCCCGCGCCCTGGGCGGCGGCAACATCGACTGCCGGGAACTCGTCGCCGGGTCCACCCTCTACCTGCCGGTCACCGTCCCCGGCGCCCTGCTCTACCTGGGCGACGGCCACGCCGCGCAGGGCGACGGCGAGGCGGGCGGCACCGCGATCGAGTGCGCGATGACCACCGAGGCCGTGCTGGACCTGGCCAGCGGCCGCCCGCTGGACTCGATCCATGCCGAGACCCCGGCCGGGCGGATCACGTTCGGCTTCGCCGCCGACCTCAACGTGGCCATGGGCGACGCGCTGGCCGCCATGGTCAGCTGGCTGCAGGCCCTGTATGAGCTGGACCGGGGCACGGCGCTGGCGCTCGCGAGCACCTGCGCCGACCTGCGGATCACCCAGGTCGCCAACCAGACCTGGGGCGTGCACGCGGTGCTGCCGGACGGCGTCCTGGTCCGAACGAACCATGATCATGGCGGATCGGGAGGGCCGCGGCCCGCCTGATCGCCCGCGATGATGAGCCTGTCAGCCGGCGGCGGCCTCCGCGGCTGGCTGCTCGACCAGCTCGCCCTCGATCGTGATCTGGATCTCGTTGCTGACCACGAGCTTGCCGTCAAGAACCGCGGCGAACGTCACGCCGAAGTCGCGCCGGTTGATCGTGGTGCGGGCGCCGTAGCCGATGCGGTGCCCCATCATGCCGGGGTCGGTGAACTCCCCGTACCTGGTCACCTCGAGCGTCACCGGGCGGGTGTTGCCCTTGATGGTCAGGTCGCCGGTGAGGGTGAAGCGGTCCGGCCCGGCCGGCTCGACCCGCGTGCTCCGGAACGTGATCTCCGGGTACTTGTCGGTCTCCAGGAAGTTCGCCGAGCGGATGTCGTTGTCCCTGGCGTCGTTATGGGTGCGGATGCTGTCGGCCCGGATGGTCGCCTTGACCGTGGAGTTCTCGGGGTGCTCGGGGTCGATGTCCGCGGTCGCGCTCACCTCGGCGAAGTGGCCCCGGACCGTCATCATGCCGAGGTGCCGGGCAGAGAACTCCACCTGCGTGTGGTATGGGTCAAGCTGCCAGTTACCCATGAGGACCTCCTTGGCCGGGTTGTGCGGGTGCGGCAGCGGCGAGCAGCGGGCGGGCGGGAGAACGGGCACCCCGGCTGCGAACGCTCCCGTTTGGGAGGATAGTCCCCTGCGCCCGGCAGCCGTTCCATCTCGCCATCCGGACGCCTGGAATGAAGCGAGCCGCCCCGCCGGTTGCTCTGCTGGGCTGGACGGAAGAAGGCGGGGTCACCGGTGAGCCGCAGGGGCTGGGCGCTGTTCGCAATCATGTGCGTCGTGTGGGGCATTCCCTACCTGTTCATTAAGGTCGCGGACGGGGGCGTGTCCGTTCCCATGATCGTGTTCACCCGGTCCGCGCTGGGCGCGGCCATCCTGCTCCCGGCGGCACTGCGGTCCGGGCAGCTGGCGGCCCTGCGCCGGCACTGGCGGCCGCTGCTGGCGTTCGCCGCGCTGGAGATCATCGTGCCCTGGGGGCTGCTGTCCAGCGCCGAGCAGCGGCTGCCCAGCTCGCTCGCGGGGCTGCTGATCGCCGCCGTGCCGATCATCGGCGTGGTGATCGCCAGGCTCACCGGCGGCAGCGAGCGGCTCAGCCTCCGGCGCTGGGCCGGCCTGGTCGTCGGCCTGGCGGGCGTCGCGGTCCTCGCCGCCCCGGATCTGAGCGGCGGCAGTGCCTGGCCCATCGCCGAGGTGCTGCTGGTCGCGCTCGGTTACGCGTCCGCGCCGCTGATCGCCGCCAGGAAGCTGGCCGACGTCCCGGCGCTGCCCATGACCGCGGCCTGCCTCAGCCTGGCAACGCTGGTCTACGCCCCCGCGGCGGCCCTGACCTGGCCGCACCGGCTGCCGTCCGGTCAGGTGCTGGCGTCGCTCGCGGCGCTCGGCGTCGTCTGCACGGCGTTCGCCTTCATCGTGTTCCTCGGGCTCATCCGGGAGGCGGGGACCTCCCGGGCGATGGTCTTCACCTACGTCAACCCCGCCGTCGCGGTGGCCGCCGGGGTGGCCGTGCTAGGCGAGCCCTTGACCGCCACGATCGCGGTCTCGTTCGCGCTGATCCTGGCCGGCTGCCTGCTGGCCACCGGCTCCCGGCGGCGGCGGCCAGCGCCGGCCGGCCCGGCCGCCGGAGCCGCACCAGCCGCACCAGCTGCCAGCGGCGGCCCGGGCCAGGTCCCGGCCGGGCAGGCGTAGCCCGCTCCGCGCTCAGCCGCTGACGGGCCCGGCACGACCGGGCCGAGCACCGCCTCGTCACAGATGTCGCCGGAAGCGGCCAGCCGGTCGCTACCATGCGGGCTATGCGCTTCGCGATCGCGATTCCCCAGTTCTACTCCGATGGCCAGTTCGACCCGGCGGCTTTCCGCGGCTACTTCGCTCGTGCCGAGGAACTGGGCTTCGACAGCGCCTGGGCGCAGGAGTCGGTGCTCAGCATGGGGGCGGGGCCGCAGCTGGGCCCGGTGGAGGCGATGACCTTCGCCGCCGCCTGCACTCAGCGGCTCCGGCTTGGCTGCGTGGTGTTCGTCTCCACGCTGTACAGCCCGGTGCACCTGGCCAAGAGCCTGAGCACACTGGATCAGCTCAGCGGCGGCCGGCTTGAGGTCGGCATCGGCACCGGCGGCAAAGGGCGGCCGTTCGCCGCGTTCGGCGTGGACCCGGCCCGCTACGTGGCGCGGTTCACCGAGGGCCTGGCGGTGATGAAGGCGCTCTGGACCGAGCCCAGGGTCACCTTCGACGGCGAATTCTGGCAGCTGACGGACGCGGCAATGGAGCCCAAGCCGTTCCAGAAGCCGTTCCCGCCGGTCTGGTTCGGCGGCTCGGCGCCGGCCGCGCTGCGGCGCGCCGTCCGGCTGGGCAACGGCTTCTTCGGCGCCGGGTCGACCCCCACCGCCAGGTTCGCTGACCAGGTCGCGATCGTGCGGGAGGCGCTCGCCGAGGCGGGGCGCGCGGCGCCGGATTTCCCGATCGCCAAGCGCGTGTACATCGCGATCGACGAGGACGCCGGGCGCGCGCGCAGCCGCATCAACACCGAACTGGAACGGCTCTACGGGCGCCGGGTGGCGGACATCGAGGCCGCAGCGGTCGCCGGCACC
>DASQSC010000504.1:0-2004 GCA_035642555.1 Streptosporangiaceae bacterium
CGATGATCGCGTTCATGTCCAGGGCCAGCGAACGGGCCGCGCCGGTCACCCTGCCCTCCGGCTGGGCCGGGCCGTCGAGCCAGACCCAGGTCTCCAGCCGGTTTTCCTCCGCCCGGTCTCCCGCCGCGATCGCCTGGTCAATCAGCTTGTCGAGCCGCTGGGTGGCGGCGTCAAGCTCGGGCTCGGGCGCCCCGCTCACCGCCGTCCCGAACAGCACCAGCCCTGATACCCGCTCAGCAGCGAGCAGAGCGGTATCCAGCGCCAGCCCGCCCCCGGCCGATGCCCCGACCAGCCAGACGGGGCCGTCCGCGACCTCGTCCAGCACGGCGAGCAGGTCCTCGGCATGCGAGAACGGCCCGGTCGCGGGCGGAGTCTCGCCGAACCCCCGGCGGTCGTAGGCGATCACGGTCAGCGCGGGTGCCAGCTGGCTGGCCGCCTCCCGCCAGCCGCGACGGTCCGCCACTCCCTCATGCAGCAGCACCACGACGGGACTGCCGCCCGGCCAGCGCTCGCCGGCGAGCTGGCACCCGTCCCGGGACACTACGAAGGCCTCGCTCACGGCCCCATCGTGGGCAGGCCTGACCAGAGACCGCAACGCATTTCGCTGGCCGGAGAACTCACCGGGCTCGTCCTGCCCGGTGAGAGGGAGCGGGTCGTTATCCGGTGGCCCGGCGCGGCGGTCCGCGGCTACCGTGAGCCGGTGCTCGCACCGCCCGCCGACCTGCCCGAAGCCGCGCTGATGGCGGCGCTGGAACGGAGCTGGGGAATCACGGCCGCCTCGATCGGGTACCGGCCGCTGGGCTGGGGAAGTCACCACTGGGAAGTGGCGGGCCAGGACGGGTCGCGGTGGTTCGTCACCGCTGATGAGCTGGAGACCAAGCGGTGGGCCGCCAGCGACACGCCCGCTGCCGCGTTCGCGCGCCTGCGGGCGGCCCTCGCGACCGCGCGTGAGCTGCGGGACTGCGGCCGCAGCTTCGTGGTGGCGCCGGTCCCCGCGGGTGATGGCGAGCCGCTGGCACGGCTGGGGGCCAGGTTCGCCGTCGCGGTGTACCCGTTCATCGAGGGACGGAGCTTCGGCTGGGGCGAGTTCTCCTCGCCGGAGCATCGCAGCAGCGTGCTGCACATGCTGGTGGCCGTGCACACGGCCCCGGCCGCGGCGGCCCGGCACGGGCTGGCCGACGACTTCACCCTGCAATGCCGGGCCGAACTGGAGTCCGCCTGCGCCCCCGGCGGAGAGACAACCGACCCCGGGAACGCCGGCCCCGAGACAACCGACCCCGGGAACGCTGGCCCCGAGAACGCCGGCGGCGAAGCCGCCGGCGGACCTTATGCCCGGCCCGTGGCGGCACTCATCCGGCAGCACGCGGCACCGCTGCTGGACCTGCTCGCCCGGTACGACAGCCTGGTGGCGCTGGCACGCTCCCGGCCTGGCCGGGCGGTCCTCACGCACGGCGAACCGCATCCCGGCAACACGATGCTGACCGGCGATGGCTGGCTGCTGATCGACTGGGACACGGTCCTGCTCGCCCCGCCCGAGCGCGACCTGTGGAGCCTCGACCCGGGTGACGGCCGCATCCTGGCCGCCTACGCCGCCGCCACCGGCATCACGCCGCGGCCGTCACTGCTTGACCTGTACCGGCTGCGCTGGGACCTGACCGACATCGCGCTGGAAGTGAGCCGGTTCCAGCGGCCGCATGCCGGTGACGCCAACGACGACAAGGCCTGGCAGGAGCTCACTTCCCTGGTCTCCCGGGTCAGCGAGGCCGGCTAGTCCCTGCCGGCCGCGTCTGCTGCGGCGCCCGGCTCCCACTTCTGCTCGATCTTGCCGAAGTGCCAGATCGCCAGGGCGGCGACCCAGGTGAACACGAACACGGCCACGATGACGAAGCCCGCCTTGTTGATGTCGAAGTGCGCCAGGAAGCCCCAGAACCCGCCCCGCAGCTGGTACTCCTGCCCCACCAGGCCGAGGATCTCGATGGCGCCGATGAAGAAGGCCACGAACAC
>DASQSC010000505.1:0-2243 GCA_035642555.1 Streptosporangiaceae bacterium
CAGGCTCATCATCGCCGACGAGCCGGTGTCGGCCCTCGACGTCTCGATCCGGGCACAGGTCATCAACCTGCTCGACGACCTCCAGGATGAGCTCGGGCTCACCTACATCTTCATCGCCCACGACCTCGGCGTGGTGCGGCACGTGTCCGACCGGATCGCGGTCATGTACCTGGGCAAGATCGTGGAAATCTCGCCGGCCGAGGAGCTCTACCGCCGGCCCGTCCACCCCTACACCGAGGCGCTGCTGTCGGCGGTGCCGGTGCCCGACCCGCAGCTGTCCGAGCAGCGCGAGCAGATCGTGCTGGAAGGCGACGTGCCGAGCCCGATCTCGCCGCCGTCCGGCTGCCGGTTCCATCCCCGCTGCCGGTACGCGACCGAGATCTGCGCCGAGCAGGAACCGCCCCTGATCGAGCACGTCACCGGCGGCGGCCTGCCTCACCTCGCCGCCTGCCACCACCCGCTCAGCACCGGCCCGGCCCCCGCCCCGCAGCCGGCTCCGGCGGCACCGGCCGGCCCGGCGCCCGCCGGGACGTGAATCCGGGCCCCGGGCACCACCGCCTCGTCAGGTCCGGGGCAGCACCGCCAGCACCAGGTCCCGCAGCGGCCCGAGGAGGTCACGCTCGGCGACCATGATCGCCTGGTCATCCGTCCGGATGTGGAACACCGTGCCGCCCGGGACCGGGCGGTACGGCGGCGGGAAGGCCAGCGCCTGGGCGACGAGCCCCTCCCATTGCGCGGCATCGGCCAGTCCAGCGGTGTGCAGTACTCCGCGCTGGAGGCTCCCATCCCACTCGATCTGGGTGACCACGAGCATCACGCGCCTAGTCTGTACTCTCCGGCCACACCGGGCAGGGCAGACCGGCCTGATACTCGCACCGGGCCCGGCCGCAGCCCGGGCGGGCGGAGATCAGTCGCTGACGAAGACGGCCGGTCCCTTGCGCATCTGCGCGGGGGAGAACCAGCTCGTCCCGCGGTTCCGGCCGATCTCGATGCCGTAGCGTGCCTCCCCGGCCGGCACCGTGACCGTGAACGAGAAGACGGAGTCCTGCGGTCCCCACGACGAGGGGTCGGACGCCGCCAGTACACCGGTCCCGATCATCTGCCCGGCCGGATTCACCACCGTGACCGGGCTCCCGGCGGTGATGTCGGGAAAGGCGGCCGAGGTTGTCATCCCGGTCCAGGAGTTCACCACGACCTGCTCGGTGCCGTGCACGGTCATCAGCTGCCGGGTGAAGACCCCGGCCGCGAACAGCGCGCCCAGGATGACCGCCAACGCGGCCACCCCCAGCCCGGCCAGCAGCACCGGCCTGCGATACCAGGGCTTGCGTACCGGCGGCGGCAGCGGCACGAACCACTCCGCGCTCGCCGACCCGCGAGGATCAGCCTTCATTACTCCCCCCTTGCCGCCCGCATCATCCCGTGCCCCTGGTCAGCGCTGGTGCCAGGAGCAGCCGCCGGGCGGCGCGGACAGACGTCCCCCCCACATCGTGACATACCACAGCAAAGCGTGCTGGCGGGTCAGCTCAGCTACTGGCGGGTCACCTCAGCTCGCCGGCGGGTCAGTCCAGTTCGCCGGCGAGCAGGTCCATGAGCAGGCCGTCGTGCCAGCCACGGCCGTCGGCATCCCGTTCGTACTGGCGCATGACGCCGACCGGCCGGAACCCGGCCGCCGCGTAGCAGCGGATGGCCGGCTCGTTGTCAGCGGCCGGGTCGATCACCAGCCGGTGATGGCCCCGCTCGCGCATCAGGTAGCGAGCCAGGGTCCGGATCGCATCCCGGCCGATGCCGCGGCCGTGCTGACCGGGATCCACGAAGATGTCCATACCGGCGTGCCGGTAGCCGGGCTCGGTCTCCTCGTGGTACTGGATCATCCCGACCACGGCGCCGCCCAGCAGGATCGCGAACTTGCAGGCGGAGGGGTCATCGAGGGGATCCTCGTCCCCCCACCGGCTGCGCACCTGCGGCGTCTGGGCGATCCGGCGCACCGCGGCCGCTTCCCTGGCGGTCACCGGCACCAAGGCGATCCGCTCACCCGCCAGCCGGACCTCGTCAGCGCAGTCCCCGTCATCGGCCACGCTTCATTGTGACTCCCGCCCGCCGGTCGGCGCGCCTGGTTATCCGGCGGGGCGAGGCGCGATCAGCAGCGACTGCGCTCCCACCCCGACCGGGCCCGCCTGGTCGGACAGGACCGAGGTGGCCAGCCCGGCCCCGCCGGCGGAGATCGTGGTCTGCGCGTCGAGGCA
>DASQSC010000506.1:0-3551 GCA_035642555.1 Streptosporangiaceae bacterium
CTGGTCAACCGGATTCTCGGGAGCCGCCAGGCGGTGGTGGCTGACACCCCGGGCGTGACCAGGGACCGGGTCGCCTACGACACGTTCTGGCGGGGCAGGGCTTTCACGCTGGTGGACACCGGCGGCTGGGAGGACGTCCCCGGTGCCGAGCAGGGGCAGGTCACCCGGGAGCTGGGGGCGCTGGTGACGGCGCAGGCCCGGCTGGCGGCGGGGGCCGCGGATGCGGTCCTGTTCGTAGTCGACGCGCAGGTCGGGGTGACGGACGCGGACGAGGCGGTGGCCGCTGTGCTGCGCCGCTCGGGCCGGCCGGTGGTCGTGGCCGCGAACAAGGTGGATGACGCTCCCGGCGAGCCTGCCGCAGCCGCGTTCTGGTCGCTCGGCCTCGGTGAGCCGGTGGCGGTCAGCGCGCTGCACGGCCGCGCCAGCGGCGACCTGCTCGACGCCATGCTCGCGGTGCTGCCGGAGGCTCCGCCCGCCCAGCTGGAGCCCGACGGGGGGCCGCGCCGGGTGGCGCTTATCGGCCGGCCCAACGTGGGGAAGTCGAGCCTGCTCAACCGGCTGGCGGGGGAGCAGCGGGCGGTGGTGGACGCCCGCGCCGGAACCACCAGGGATCCGGTCGACGAGGTGATCGAGCTGGCCGGGCGCGAGTGGCGGTTCGTGGACACGGCCGGGATCAGGCGGCGGGCCGCCGAGGATCAGGGCGCGGACTTCTACGCCGGGCTGCGGGCGGCGAGGGCGCTCGACCGGGCCGAGGTGGCGGTGGTGCTGGTAGACGCCAGCCAGCCGCTGGCCGAGCAGGACCTCCGGATCGTGTCCATGGTGATCGAGGCAGGGCGGGCGCTGGTCATCGGCTGCAACAAGTGGGATCTGGTCGACGCCGACCGCAGGGTCCAGCTGGACCGGGAATTCGACCGGCAGCTGCACAATGCGCGGTGGGCGCCGCGGGTGAACATCTCCGCGCTCACCGGCCGGCACACCGACCGGCTGGTCCCCGCCCTGGAGCTGGCGCTCGCCGGCTGGCAGACACGGGTGCCGACCGGCCGCCTCAACGCCTGGCTGGGCCAGGTGACCGCCGCCACCCCGCCTCCGGCCCGGGGCGGCCGGCAGCCGAAGGTCCTGTTCGCGACCCAGGCCGGGATCTGCCCGCCCCGGTTCATCCTGTTCACCACGGGCTTCCTGGAGGCCAGCTACCGCCGGTTCCTGGAGCGGCGGCTGCGTGAGGAGTTCGGCTTCGACGGCAGCCCGATCCAGCTGTCCATGCGGCTGCGGGAACGGCGGGCACGCCCGGCGGGCGCCGCCGGCGGGCGCCGGGCCCGGCGCGGCTGACGCCGGCGGCAGCGGGCCCGGGGCCCGCCAGTCAGGTGTCCAGGCGGAACCAGACCGTCGTCCCGGCCGCCGACCGGGCGTACCCCCACTTGTCGGCGAGCGAGTCGACCAGCAGCAGGCCGTGGCCGGAGCAGGTGTACGGGTTCTTGCGGACCGAGGGCGTGCTGCGGTCCGACCCCGCGTCCCCGACCTCGACCCGCAGCCCGCCGCAGGTGCCGGAAACCGTCACCGTCACGGTCCCGCCCGGAGCGCCGGAGTCGCTGTGCAGCACCGCGTTGGTGACGACTTCGGAGACCAGTAAAGCCGCGACGTCGGCGGCCGGATGCCCGGGACCGAGAGTGTCGGTGACGAATGCCCGCGCCCGGGCCACATTCCGTTTCGTCCCGGCGAGGGTGAGAGCGCTCAGCCGGGCTGGCGGCGCAGGGGCGGAGCCGGCGGTTACGGGGGGAGCCATCCGGTCCGGTCCTTTCTGAGGAGCTAGGGGACGGTGCCGCTATCAAGCGCTTTCCACTTAGAGTAGCTAGCCATACACGTGTCGTTATAAACATGATCGCGTTGTCCGCGCCGGCCGGCCAGCACGGCGCGAGACCAGGCCGCGCTCTCATCCGCGCATGCCCTCCCGGTACGCCATCTCGCGCTCGGTAGGATCGGGTGCCCCGTCCCCGGCAGCAAAGGCAGGCCCCGTGCGTTACAGGTCTCTCGGCAATTCCGGGCTGGTGGTATCGGTCACCGGGCTGGGCGGGAACAATTTCGGCCGCCGGCTCGACCTCGCCGCGACCCGCGCCGTGGTGGAAGCCGCTCTCGACGCGGGCATCACGCTGGTGGACACGGCCGAGTCGTACGGAGACGGTGCCTCCGAGGAACTCCTCGGCGAGGTGCTGGCCGGCCGCCGGGATCAGGTGATCATCGCGACCAAGTTCGGCCACCGGCGGCATGATGCCGGGTACGGGCTTGCCGCGGGCGGGAAAGGCGGCCGTGCCTACATCCGCCGGGCCGTCGAAGGATCGCTGCGGCGGCTGCGCACCGATTACATCGACCTTTACCAGCTCCACACGCCCGACCCGGTGACGCCGGTCGAGGAGACGCTGGCGGCGCTCTCGGAGCTGGTGGCCGAGGGCAAGGTCCGCTACCTGGGCCACTCCAATTTCTCCGGCTGGCAGATCGCGCACGCGGCCCACCTGGCCGCGGCGGCGCGGATCCCGCCGTTCATCTCGGCGCAGAATCACTGGTCCCTGCTTGAGCGGGGGGCCGAGGCGGAGGTCACGCCCGCGGCCACGCACTTCGGGCTCGGGGTGCTGCCGTATTTCCCGCTCGCCAACGGCCTGCTGACGGGGAAGGTGCGCCGGGCAGGCGGGCCTCCGCCCGGGACCCGGCTGGCGGCCCGGCCCGAGTACGTCACCGGCGAGAAGCTCGACCGGGTGGAGGCGCTCACCGGCTGGGGCGAGCAGCGCGGGCTCTCCCTGCTGCAGGTGGCCATCGGGGGCCTGGCAGCACAGCCCGGCTGCGCGTCGGTCATCGCCGGGGCAATGTCGCCGGAGCAGGTGAAGGCCAATGCGGCCGCCTCGGACTGGATCCCGTCCGGGGCAGAGCTGGCCGGGCTCGACCAGCTCGTCCCGCCGGCCGTCGACGGCTAACACCTGCTCACCGCTGGGAGCGGCGCGATCCTGGCCGGCGTAGGATCGCGATCAGCCGGGAAAGCGGCGGTCACCCCCCGTCGTCCCGGACAAGTCCGTTGGCTCGCTTGCGGTGGTTATGAGCTACCTGGTTGATCACTGGTCGCTGGACCCGTTCCTGGCCGTTGCGCTGGTGCTGGTGGCCTGGCACGAGACCGGCCTGGCCCGGCTGCGCCGGCGGTCCCGCCCGGACCGGACCCGGCAGCGGCGGATCCGGTCGCTGGCTTTCTACGGCGGGCTGGCGGTGCTGCTGCTGGCCGTCGAGTCGCCGGTGGACTACTGGGCGGACGCTTACTTCTTCGTGCACATGTGCCAGCACCTGCTGCTCATGTTCGCCGCCCCGACGCTGGTGGTCGCCGGGGCGCCCTGGCAGCCGCTGCTGGCCGCCCTGCCGCGGCGGTGGGAGCATGGCGTGACCCGCGGCACCCTGCGGGGCGGCTGGTCGAGGCCGCTGCGGGCGGCGGCGGGCTTCCTGCTGCGGCCGTGGGTGTCGGTCACGCTCTTCAGCCTGGTGATGGTCGCCTGGCACGTGCCGGCGCTGTTCGATCTGGG
>DASQSC010000507.1:0-3895 GCA_035642555.1 Streptosporangiaceae bacterium
CCGGATCGCCGACCGTCAGCAGCGCTGGAGCAACGAGCTGCCGGGGATCGAGCTCGGGTACCGGTACCTGTCCTCGCCGCTGACCGCGCCAGCGAACGGCAGCGGACCCGACCCGGACAGCTTCAGGTACACGCCCACCACCTGGCCCGGGGCACGGCTGCCGCATCTGTGGCTGGACGACGGCACCGCTGTGCAGGACCACCTGGGGCGCTGCTACACGCTGCTGCATACCCGCGCAGCCGGCACTGACCTCCGGCAGCTGGCGCATGCCTTCGCCGCCGTCGGCGCGCCCTTCGCGAGCTTCGAGATCCGCTCCGCCGGCGCGGCACAGGTGTACGAGGGGTACTGGCTGATCCTGGTCCGGCCGGACCTGCACGTGGTGTGGCGCGGCCGGGACCGGCTACCGGACCCCGGCTGGCTGGCCGCGCTCGCCACTGGCCGGCGGTGTCGCTGACTGGCCCGTGCTGCCGCTGACCGGCCGGTGAAGGCGCCGGCCGCCGGCAGTGGCGCTGACCCGCGCAGCCGGGCGCCGCTACCCCTTGCGCGCGACTGCGGCCCACACGGGCATGGCGCCGGGCGGCATGATGCCAGGCCGCCATTCCTGGACCTGCACGACCCCCGGTTCGACCAGCTCGAGACCGGCAAAGGAACCTTCCACCTCGGCCCGGCTGCGCGAGCTGAACTGCTGGTAGCTCACCTGGTTGATGCGCTCGGCCAGCTCAGCCATCCGCTCCGGCGTGATGTCGGAGGCGCCGTGCGAGATGGCGAGGTAACTGCCCGCAGGCACCGCGTCCATCAGCCGGGTGACGATCTGGTACGGGTCGTAAACCACGCGGCTGCCCGGCGCCGCCTCCTGCGCCACCTCGTGGGTGCTGCCCGCGGCCGGGATGCCGGTGCCGATGTCGAGGAACTGCCCGATCCCGGCTTCGCTCGCCAGGAAGCGCACCGCCCGCCCCGGCGGGGAGCCTCATCGCCCCGTCCTTGGCTGGCGCCACCGGCCGGCGGCGATGTGCCATCGGTCGTCACTTACGCCCGCCTTCCTGCTGCGTGCCGGTCAGGCCGGGGACGGCGGCCCGGCCCGGCTTGTCACCGTAGCGGCGATCCGGGCGCCGCGGCCAGGCGGCGACATCCAGCCGGGAAACCGGTCAGTCCCTGATGTCCTCAAGCAGCCAGTCGTCGGGGATGTGCCGTCCCAGGTCCTGCTCGGAGGCCAGCCGCGCGGCCGCTCCGCCGACCGCGGCGAACTGCAGGCCCTGGGTGCCGGTCGCGACGAACAGCGTGACCTCGCCGGCCGAGCTGCGCCCGGCGGCCCGGCCCGTCTCGACCTCGGCCAGGGTCGGGTACCGGCCGGTCTGGGTGTTCGTGCTGACCGGGATCGCCGCCCGCTCTTCTGGCCGGCCGGCCACGTAGGCCGCGATCCCGCCTGCCTTCCACTCCATCATCGGCACCGGGGTGCCGTACGGGACCGTGTGCACACCCAGCTGGACGATCCGGTCGGCCCGCGCCAGCAGTGCGCTGCCCAGCTCGCGGCGGGTCACGCAGACCACGTGCGCGCCCGGGGAAAGCCACTGCGGGTCGAAGGTGGGGCTCATCGAGTCGGTGGCGCTGGCGACGATCCCCGCGCCGCTGACCGCCTCCTCGGCGGAACCGGCCGCCCGGACCGGCACCTCCAGCGCGGCGGACATCTCGGCCGCGTACGCCTCCCGACGGCCGCGGTCGGGGCTGTAGACCCGCACCCCGGTCAGGGGCCGGACCAGGGCGAACGCCTCCAGGAAGGTGCGGGCCATGCCGCCGGAGCCGAGCATCCCCACCTCCTGCGGGCCGTCGGTGGCCAGCGCGCCGGTGCCGATCCCGGCCGCCCCGCCGACCCGCATGTGCTGCAGGTACCCGTCCTGGATCAGCGCGAGCGGCAGCCCGCTGGCGGCCTCGAACAGCATGATGAGCCCGCAGTACAGCCCGGGCCGCAGGCAGTATTTCTCCTGCGTCCGCCCCTCCGGCCAGCTCGCGATGTCGGACTTCATCCGGACCGCCACCACCCCGAAGTGGCGCGACGCCCCGGTCATCGAACCCCACTGGTAGTAGTCGCCGGTCCGGCCGGTCGGCAGGTAGTAGTCGATCCGCGGGCCGTAGGTCGCCTCTCCGGTGCGCAGCTCGTCGTAGGCCACGCGCAGTGCCGCCATGGTCTCCCGCATGCCGAGCACGCGGCGGATGTCGTCGTTGCTCAGGACCCGCATGGCCGCCGGGCCGTGCCGGTCAGCTCGCGGGCGGCTGCTGCGCCGCCCGGAGCAGTTCCGCAGCCTCGGCGGGGCTGATCTGCACGGGGTGCCGTTCGATCTGTTCACGCACGGGTCTTCCTCCGGCTTCCGGGACGGCAGCGGGTTCGGGGTCGCCGCGGGGCGCGCCAGCCCAGCTTGGCATAAACGTCATACCATTCACAACCGCCCGATCCGGCTCGCATACTCCTCGCGCCATCCTCTCCGGGGATGTGCCTTGACATTACATCAGATCTGATACATCGTTTTTGATGTGAATGGGATCGAGCTCTACATCCTCGGCAGGCGGCTGATGAAGCTGGGGCAGGAGGCGATGCCCCGCGCCGGCTTCCGGCGCCTGCCCTCGAGCGTGCAGACGATCCTGATCGACATCTCCGAGCATCCGGACTCGTCCATCTCGCAGATCGTCGCGCGTACCGGGTTCCCTCAGAGCCTGGTCTCCGCGGCGGTGGCGCGGCTGCGTGATGGCGGCGCGCTGCAGACCGCCGTCGACCCTGCCGACCGGCGCCGCACGCTGGTGCGGATGTCCGCCGACATACCGGCCCGCATGGCACAGGCTCCGGCCGACCCGGTCGGCCCGGTCCTGGCAGCAGCGCTCGGCATCGATGAGCCGGCTGAGCTGGCGGAAGTGGTGTCGATGCTGACCGTGCTCGCGGAGCGGTTCGCCGCGGCCGCGCAGCGACCCACCCATGGCGGCGCCGGTCACGGCGCCGGGAAGGACAACTGATGGTTAAACTCCTGGGCGGCAACCCGTTGCTCGGCGTGCTGCTGGGCGTGGCGCTGCTGGCGGCCGGACTGGTGACGCACCGGCCCGTGCTGGCGGTCGCTGGCGGATTCGTCGGCGTGGTGTCCGCGGCGCGGCTGCTGACCGGCGCCCGGCGCGGCGACCGGCCCCGGTCATGACGCCGGCGCTAGCCGCCGCTGGCGGCGCAACAGCGGGACGCGTCCTGCGGCCGCCGGTGGTAGAGCTACGGGACGTGTGCAGGCGCTACGGCGACGTGACCGCGGTCGACGGCGTTACCGCCGACATCGTCCCTGGCAGCGTCGTGGCGGTCCTCGGCTCCAACGGCGCCGGCAAGACCACGCTGGTCCAGATGCTCGCCGGGTTCGTCGCGCCGACCAGCGGCACCGTGCGAGTCCTCGGGGAGGACCCGCGACGGGCGAGCCGGCGGTGGCGCGCGCAGGTTGGCATGGTCGCCCAGGCGACCGCGCTAGACCCGCAGCTGACCCTGCAGGAGGTGCTGGCCGCGCTGGCCGGCCCCTACCCGGCCCCCATGCCGTCCGGCGAGGCGCTCGACCTGGTCGGCCTCACCGGCCAGGCGCACACGCGCCTGCAGGCACTGTCCGGCGGCCAGCAGCGGCGGGCCGACCTCGCCGCCGCCATTATCGGCCGGCCGTCGCTGCTGTTCCTGGACGAGCCGACCACCGGGTTCGATCCGGCCGCGCGCAGGCAGACCTGGGCGATGCTCGAGCAGCTCGCCGGCCGCGGCACGACCATCCTGCTGACCACGCACTACCTCGACGAGGCGAACCGGCTCGCCGGTCGCGTACTCGTCCTCGCCGCCGGGCGGGTTATCGCCGACGCCACCCCAGCCGCACTGCGAGCACGCGCCGGCGGATCG
>DASQSC010000508.1:0-6036 GCA_035642555.1 Streptosporangiaceae bacterium
GGGAGCTTCATCGGCCGCTGCACCGAGCTGTGCGGCCTGTATCACAGCCGGATGCTGTTCACGGTGCGGATCGTCACCCCGGCCCAGTTCAGCCAGTGGATCCACGCTCAGCAGGCCGCGCAGATCAAGGCAGCAGGGGGCGCCCAGTGACCACGCTCGACCGTCCCGCCACCGTCCCGGTCACCCCGCCGCCGAACCCCCGCAAGGGGTCGGTGTTGGCCGACTGGATGTCGACCACCGACCACAAGGTGATCGGGCACCTGTACCTGATCACCTCGTTCGGGTTCTTCCTGGCCGGCGGGATCATGGCGCTGCTCATGCGGATCCAGCTGCTGGGCCCGGACAACCATGTGGTGTCGGACCAGGTCTACAACGAGCTGTTCACGATGCACGGCACGATCATGCTGCTGCTGTTCGCGACGCCGCTGTTCGTGGGGTTCGCCAACGAGATCATGCCGCTGCAGATCGGGTCCCCGGACGTCGCGTTCCCCCGGATGAACATTCTCAGCTACTGGTTCTTCCTGTTCGGCGGCCTGATACTGCTGATCAGCTTCCTGACCCCGGGCGGGGCGGCCGCGTTCGGCTGGTACGCCTACGCGCCGCTGACCAGCTCGGTTTACTCGCCCGGGCTCGGCGGCGACCTGTGGATCATGGGACTGACCTTGTCCGGGCTCGGCACGATCCTCTCCGGGGTCAACTTCGTCACCACCATCGTCTGCATGCGCGCCCCGGGCATGACCATGTTCCGGATGCCGATCTTCACCTGGAACGTCCTGCTGACCAGCATCATGGTGCTCCTTGCGTTCCCGGTGCTGGCGGCGGCGCTGCTGGTGCTGGAGATCGACCGCAAGCTCGGCGCGCAGGTGTTCAGCGCCGTCAACAACGGAGCGGTCACCTGGCAGCACCTGTTCTGGTTCTTCGGCCATCCCGAGGTCTACATCGTGGCGATCCCGTTCTTTGGCATCATCACCGAGGTGCTGCCGGTGTTCAGCCGCAAGCCGCTGTTCGGCTACAAGGGGATGGTCGCCGCCACGATCGCCATCGCCGGGCTGTCGATGACGGTGTGGGCGCACCACATGTTCTCGACCGGGGCCGTGCTGCTGCCGTTCTTCTCGTTCATGACCTTCCTGATCGCGGTGCCGACCGGGGTGAAGTTCTTCAACTGGACCGGCACCATGTGGCGCGGGCAGCTCAGCTTCGAGACCCCGATGCTGTTCGCCATCGGGTTCCTGACCACATTCCTGTTCGGCGGGCTGACCGGCATCATCCTGGCCTCGCCGCCGCTGGACTTCCACGTCACCGACAGCTACTTCGTGGTCGCCCACTTCCACTACGTACTGTTCGGCACGGTGGTGTTCAGCATGTTCGCCGGCTTCTACTTCTGGTGGCCGAAGTGGACCGGGAAGATGCTGGATGAGCGGATCGGGAAGTGGAACTTCTGGACCCTGTTCATCGGCTTCCACATGACGTTCCTGGTCCAGCACTGGCTGGGCGTCATCGGCATGCCGCGCCGGATCGCGAACTACCCGGACCTGCCGGGATACGCCACCACCCTGAACGACATCTCCACGGTTGGCTCGTGGATCCTGGGCGTCTCGGCGCTGCTGTTCATGTACAACGTCTACAAGACCTGGAAGTTCGGCGAGCGGGTCACCGCGGACGACCCATGGGGCTGGGGCAACTCGCTGGAATGGGCGACCTCCTGCCCGCCGCCGCGGCACAACTTCACCAGCATGCCCCGCATCCGGTCCGAGCGCCCCGCCTTTGACCTGCACTATCCGCACATCAAGTCGGGCCGGACGCGCAAGCCCATCCCCGCCGGCAGCGAGCAGCCGGGCAGCTGAGAGGTCTCAGATGAAGGTCGAAGGGTTCCTGTTCGTCGGGGTCGCGGCGTTCTTCGCCGCTACCGACATCGTGTACTGGTACTTCTCCAAGGACCCGACCGGCACCACCGCGCTGGCGCTCGCGATCGGGCTCGCCTTCCTCACCGGCTTCTATCTGCTGTTCACCGGCCGCAGGCTGCCGCTGCGGCCGGAGGACAACCCGCAGGCGGAGATCAGCGAGGGCACCGGCGAACTCGGGTTCTTCAGCCCGCACAGCTGGTGGCCGCTGTTCGTCGGCCTGGCGTCGGCGCTGGCGGCGATCGGTGTCGCGGTCGGCTGGTGGCTTTTCCTGATCGGGATGCTTGCGGTGTTCCTCTCGGCTATTGGCTTTGTGTTCGAGTATTACCGCGGGCGTTACGCGCACTGAGCCCGGTTTACCGGGTGGCCTGCAAAGGCTTTTACCGGTCTTTACGCTGGCCGTATGTAGCCCCGTCTCTACCGCTCTGGCCTGGGCGTATGCTACTCCTGCCGCAGCGGGGGGAGCGCTCCATTAAGGGTGCCGCAATCCGTCTTTAGCGGCAGAACGGGAACAGCGGGGCAAACGGCCGGCTAACAGGGGGATGGGCGTGCGGGGCAATCATGTGCGAGCGGAGGGGGGCCGGTCGGGGGGCCGGGACCTGGGCCGGGCCGTGCGGTGGACCGGTGCCGCCGCCGCGGTCGGCCTGCTGGCCGGGGGCCTGCTGGCGGCTGGATACTCGGGCGGGCTGCGGGGCGGCACCCCGAGCGCGCCCCTGGTGTCCATCGGCGCCGGCGGTACCACGCTCGCGCCGGGCCACGGCATCCGCACCGCCTCGGCCACGGCCTCCGTCCTCGACCGCCGTCCCGACCTCGGCGTGACCGTGCGGGTCACCGGCGGCCGGCTGACATCGGTCCGGCTGCTCGGCCCCGGCGGGCAGGCGGCCGGCGGGATCCTCGGCCCGGACGGCGCCAGCTGGCACACCAGCTGGGCGCTGGCACCGGCGGCGCGTTACCGGGTGACCGCCGTCGCGGTGGGCCGCCAGGGCACCAGGACCGTGGCGGCCGGCACGTTCCGCACCCTGGCCCCGCAGCAGACGTTCCATGCCTCCACCGCGCTCGGGTCGCGCACCTACGGGGTCGGCATGCCGGTCATCCTGAACTTCAGCTCCCCGGTCACCAACAAGGCCGCGGCCGAGCGGGCGCTCCAGCTCTGGTCCAGCAAGCCGGTGACGGGGGCCTGGTACTGGATGGGGGACCAGAGCGTGTGGTTCCGGCCGCGGAGCTACTGGCCCGCTCACACCAGCGTGAGGTTCGTCGCGCACCTGCGCGGCGTGCAGGCGGCACCGGGCCGGTTCGGCAGCGCCGACCTGTCGCAGAGCTTCCGGATCGGCGACGCGCTCGTCGCCCGGGCCAGCGCGGCCACGCACGTCATGAAGGTCTGGTACGACGGCCGGCTGGCCGGCAGCTGGCCGGTCAGCACCGGCCAGCCGGGCCTGGACACCCCGGACGGGCACTACCTGTCGTTCGCCATGGGCAACCCGGTGGACATGAACTCGGCGACGTTCGGCGTGATGCCCGGTGACCCGGGTTACTACAACGTGATGGTGCACGACTCCGTGCAGTTCACCTACGACGGCGACTACGTCCACAGCGCCCCATGGTCGGTGGCCGAGCAGGGCTACTCCAACGTGAGCCACGGCTGCGTGAACCTGTCCCCGGCCGACGCGGCCTGGTTCTACGGCCACTCGCTGATCGGGGACCCGATCACGATCGTGGGCAGCCCGCGCCGGGGCACCTGGGGCGATGGCTGGACGATCTGGTTCCGGTCCTGGCGCGAGCTGCTGGCCGGCAGCGCGACCGGCCGCGCGGTCCTGGCAGGCCCCGGCGGCAGCCGCCTGGTCACCCCGGCCAGCGGCCGCTAGCTGCTGCTGCCTGAGTCGTGGCCGTCGCGGCCCTGGTCGCCCGTACCGGAGATGGCGGCGGGCTCACCGTGGCCGTTGGCGTGCTCCTCGCCGTGGCCGTCGCCGGTGGGCGCCGCGATGCCCTCGGTGACCACCTGGTTGAGGGCGAGCCGCATCTTCCCCATCCCGCCCCGCATCGACTTGGCGGGCACCTCCTCATCCGCGGCGGGCGCCGGCAGCGGCGGCAGGCCGGTGCGGGAGATCAGCACGGCCTCGTCGTTCTCGGACACCGGGCGGGTCTCCTCGATATACGCCCCGCTGGGCAGCTGCCGGATGACGCCGGTCTCGATGCCGTGCTCGAGCAGGTGGGCGTCCTTGCGCTGCAGGCCCAGGCAGATCCGCTTGGTGACCCAGTAGGCGATGATCGGCCCCACGATCACCGTGATCCGGGCGATCCAAGTGGTCAGGAACAGCGGGATGTCGAGGTGGTTCGCGATGACGTCGTTGGCGCCCTCAAGCCAGATCACCCCGTAGAAGACGACCGCCGCCATGCCGATCCCGGTCCTGGTCGGGGCGTTGCGGGGGCGGTCGAGAATGTGATGCTCGCCCCGGTCACCGGTGACCCACTGCTCGATGAACGGCCACATCGCGCCGCCGCCGAAGATGATGCCGAGCGGTAGCAGGGCAGGGATGAACTCGTTGAAGGCAAACGTGTGCCCCGCCACGTTCCAGACCCAGTTGGGCATCATCCGCAGCGCGCCCTCGAGGGCGCCCATATAGAAGTCCGGCTGCGACCCGGCCGTGATGGCCGACGGGTTGTACGGGCCGAACAGCCAGATCGGGTTGATCTGCGCGAACGTGGACAGCAGCGCCAGCACGGCGAAGATGAAGAAGAAGAACGCCCCGGTCTTGGCCATGAAGTACGGGTACATCGGGGCGCCGATGACGTTCGCGTTCGTGCGGCCCTTGCCAGGGAACTGGGTGTGCTTCAGGTGGAACGTGAGGAACACGTGGGCGGCGATCAGCGCCAGCAGCACGGCCGGGATTATCAGCACGTGGATGACGTAGAGCCGCGGGATGATGTCGTGGCCCGGGAACTGCCCGCCGAACAGGAAGAACGACAGGTACGTCCCGACGATCGGGAATGACTCGAGCACGCCCTGGGTGATCTTCAGCCCGGTCCCTGACAGCAGGTCGTCCGGCAGCGAGTACCCGAACAGCCCCTCGAAGATGGCGATCGAGAAGATGATGATCCCGATCAGCCAGTTGAACTCGCGCGGCTTGCGGTAGGCCCCGGTGAAGAAGACCCGGAGCATGTGGACCATGATCGCGCCGATGAACAGCAGTGCCGCCCAGTGGTGGATCTGCCGCATCAGTAGCCCGCCGCGCACGTCGAAGCTGATCTGCAGGGTCGAGGAGTAAGCCTCGCTCATCCGCACGCCGTTCAGCGGCGTGTAGACGCCGTGGTAGGTGACCTCGGTCATGCTGGGCTGGAAGAACAGCGTCAGGAACGTGCCGGTGAGCAGCAGGATGATGAACGTGTAGAGCGCGATCTCGCCGAGCAGGAAGGACCAGTGGTCAGGGAAGATCTTGCGCAGGAACCGGTTGAGCCCCGACGCCCCGTGCAGCCGGTCGTCGAGGAACCTTCCCGTGCCCTCGAGAGCCTTCTCGGTCGTGCTCATGACTGCTCGTTTCCTCCGCTGAAGCCCGACCCGCCGAGCTCCCAGAAGGACGGCCCGACCGGCACGTGGTAGTCGCTCGTGGAGACCAGGAAGCCCTCGGAGTCGACGCCGAGCGGCAGTTGCGGCAGTGCCCGCGGGGCAGGGCCGAAGACCACCTTCGCCCCGCGGGCGGCGTCAAAGGTGGACTGGTGGCAGGGGCACAGGATGTTGTGGGTCGTCTGCTCGTACAGCGCCACCGGGCAGCCCACGTGGGTGCAGATCTTGGAGTAGGCGACGATGTTGTCGACCGTCCAGTTCATCACCGTGGGGTGCTTGAGCTGCCCGGGCCTCATCTTGATGATGATGGTCGCCGCCTTCGCCATGGCGTCCTGGTTGTCCTCGAACCCTTCCGGGGCGACGGAGATCATCTGGCCGGGGGTGCTGAAGTCAGCCGGCCTGATCGGGGTGTTGGGCCCGGGCACCACCAGCCGTCTGCCCCTGACCCAGGCGGTGTGGCGAAGCTTCGTCTCCGGCAGCGGCCCCAGGTCGCGCAGCACCACCAGGGGCGCCACCCCGAGCAGCACGCTCGCGCCGAGCAGGCTGCGGCGCACCAGCGGCCGCTTGACGAACCCG
>DASQSC010000509.1:0-4427 GCA_035642555.1 Streptosporangiaceae bacterium
ACCCTGCGCGGCACCACCGAGCGGATGTCGCGTGCCCGGCAGCTCATCGCCCGCCGGATGGTGGAATCACTGCAGACCTCGGCCCAGCTCACGACCGTGGTCGAGGCGGACGTCACGGACATCGCCCGGCTCCGGGAGCGCGCCAAGGCAGGCTTCGAGGCGCGGGAGGGGGTCAGGCTGTCGTTCCTGCCGTTCTTCGCGATGGCGGCGGTCGAGGCGCTCAAGATCCACCCGGCGCTGAACGCCCAGCTCGACATCGAGAACAACCAGGTGATCTACCACGATGCCGAGCACCTCGGGATCGCCGTGGACACCGAGCGGGGCCTGATGGTGCCGGTCATCAGGAAGGCCGGGGACCTCAACATCGGCGGGCTGGCCCGCAAGATCGCCGATCTCGCCCAGCGGACCCGCTCCGGCCAAGTGAGCCCCGATGACCTGGCCGGCGGCACGTTCACGCTGACCAACACCGGCAGCCGCGGGGCCCTGTTCGACACGCCCATCATCAACCAGCCGCAGGTTGCCATCCTGGGCACCGGCACCGTGGTGAAGCGGCCGGTGGTGATGGAGGACGCCGCGCTGGGCGAGGTGATCGCGGTCCGGTCCATGGTCTACCTGGCCCTCACCTACGACCACCGGCTCGTCGACGGTGCCGACGCCGCGCGGTTCCTCGCCACCGTGAAGGAACGGCTGGAAGAAGGCTCCTTCGAGGCCGAGCTCGGCCTCTAGCCGGCCGCCGAGACACGCATGCGATTCGCGATTACCGGCTCATCGGGGCTGATCGGCTCGGCCCTGGTGGGGAGCCTGCGGAAATCAGGGCACGAAGTGGTGCGGCTGGTCCGGCGCACCGCCACCCGCGGCGACGAGATCGCGTGGGACCCTGCCGCGGAGCGGGGCGGGCTCGCCCCGGCGGCCGTGGACAGCCTGGACGTCGTGATCAACCTGGCCGGTGCCGGTGTCGGCAGCCGCCGGTGGACCAGCAGCTACCGGGCCGAGCTCAGGGCCAGCCGGATCCGGGGCACGAGCGCGCTGGTCGCCGCGCTGACGGCGGCAGGGAAGCCGCCGTCGGTGCTGCTGTCCGGGTCGGCCGTCGGCTTCTACGGGGATACCGGCGGGCGGGCGGTGGACGAGTCAGCGCCGCCCGGGACCGGCTTCCTGCCCGGCCTGGCCCGGGACTGGGAGGCGGCCGCGCAGCCCGCGGCTGACGCCGGCATCCGGGTCATTACCTTGCGCACCGGGCTCGTGCTGTCGCCCCGGGGCGGGATGCTCGCCCGGCTGCTGCCGCCGTTCCGGCTCGGGCTGGGCGCCCGGCTCGGCCCCGGCACGCAGGTGATGAGCTGGATCAGCCTGCGCGAGTACACCCGCATCGTGGAATTCCTGCTGACCCGGGACGACGTCACCGGCCCGGTGAACATGACCGCGCCAGGCCCGGTCAGCAACGCCGAGTTCACCGCCGCGCTGGCCGCCGCGGTGCACCGGCCGGCGAAGCTGTCCGTGCCGGGGCCGGTGCTGCGGACGGCGCTGGGCGGGGTCAGCGGCGACCTGCTCGGCAGCGCGCGGGTGGTGCCGCGTGCCCTGCTCACCGCGGGCTACGAGTTCCGGTACCCGGAGCTGCCGGGCGCGCTGGCCGCCGAGCTCCGCCGGGCCAGTCCCGTCCCGGCGGAGCAGCGCTGACCTGGCGGCGCTAGCCCGGCGGGGGAACCGCACTCGCCCGGCGGGCCGGGGGCGGCGGAGCCATCCGGGCCACGGGCACCCGCGCCGTTCCCGCATGCTGCCCGTCACCCCCCTGCTGCCCGTCGGCCCCCTGCCGTCCGTTAGCCCCCTCCGGCCCGTCGCCCGGGGGCGGCGGGCCGGCGTCGCCGTCGACGCATTCCGGGCGGCGCAGCAGGTCACGGTATCCAGCCGGGGAGTCGCCGAACAGCGGCACCCGCCAGAAGGCCGGCACCGGCCCGCGGCTGCCCTCCAGGATCTCCATCCGGCCGATGGTCAGCCGCAGCAGCCGCCGGGCGCCGACCAGCGCCGCTGCCGCGGCCGGGAGCTCCACCAGCAGCGCGAGCAGCAGGCTCATCGTGAACCCGCTGGTCTCCCAGTCCAGCGTCACATCGAACCAGGCGTCACAGATCAGCAGGGTCGCCAGCACCACCAGGCACAGGATCAGCAGCTGCCGCCGCCGCCACGCCGACCACGCGGTCAGCGCGAACGTAACGAGCAGCGCCACGTCGAACCCGATCCAGGTGATCTGCCAGCCGCCGGCCCGGTAGTGCGGGGGCAGCGTCACCGCCAGCACGCCGATCCAGGCTGCCAGCCCGAACGTGCCGGCCAGCGCCACGGCGATCAGCAGCCGGCGGCGAAGCTGGCCGCCCGGGCCGAACTCGGGGACGGGCCCGTCCACCGCCGCGAGGACCCGGGCCAGCCTGGCCCGCTCGGCCGGGCCCATCTGCCTGATTTCCGCCTCGTCAATCACGCGCACCTTCCCCGCAAGCCCCACCATCCCCGCATGGTTAACCACCGCCGTCCCTGCGTTCGTTCCCGCTCCGGCAGTTCCCCTCCCCTTCCCCGCCCGATTTGATCACCCCGCGCGGGCCGAATCTGCCCGCGCGGCGCGGCCGGCAGGCCCCCGACGGCCCGCGGCACGCCCGGGAACCTGCGGTGCCCGCCCGGCTATGCTGGCGGCGTGAACGGTGAGCTGATCTACGTCCACGCGGGGTTCGGCGCCGGCGCGGTCCCGTACCCGGATGCGTGGGCCGTGCAGCGGCGGCTGCACGAACGGCGGGTGACCGGCCAGATCCCGGACACCTGCCTGCTGCTGGAGCACGAGGCGGTCTACACCGCTGGCAAGCGAACCAGCCCGCTCGACCGACCAGCCACCGACCCCGGCATCCCGGTGATCGACGTGGACCGCGGCGGCCGGATCACCTGGCACGGGCCCGGCCAGCTGGTCGGTTACCCGGTCATCGCGCTCGGCGAGCCGGTCGACGTGATCGCCTATGTGCGGGCGCTGGAGGAAGCCCTGATCCGCGCCTGCGCCGAGGCCGGGGTCAGCACCACCCGGGTGGCCGGGCGGAGCGGGGTGTGGGTCACCGGCGACGGCGGGCCGGACCGGAAGCTGGGGCAGATCGGCATCCGGGTCTCCCGCGGGGTCACCATGCACGGCTTCGCCCTCAACTGCGACTGCGACCTCGGCTGGTTCGGCCGGATCGTGCCGTGCGGCATCAGCGACGCGGGGGTCACGTCGCTGTCGGCCGAGACCGGCCGCCCGGTCGCCGTGGCCAGCCTGATCGAGCCGGTCGAGCGCCATCTCGCCACCGTGCTCGGCGCGCCGTCCTGGCGGCGGGGCGACCCGGCGGACCTGCCGGAGCTGACGGGCCTGCCAGTCGCCGCGCTCAGCCGGCCCGGAACGGCCGGCGCCGCCTGACCCGGCTAGGCCCCGTCCCGGGCCGCCAGTTCCGCCAGCCGGGCGGCCAGCTCGCGGACCGGCACCGCTGACTGCTCGCCGCTATTCATGTCACGGACGGTGACGGTGCCCGCCTCCTCCTCCGCCGCGCCGTAGATGAGCGCCCACCGGGCGCCCGCGTCGCCGGCCCACCTGAGCTGGCGGCGCAGCTTGCCGGAGGCGCCCAGGTAGACGCTGGCCCGCAGCCCTGCGCTGCGGGCGGCCGCCGCGAACCCGAAGCTGCGCTCGGCGTACTGCTCGCTCATGACCGTGACCGCCACGTCCAGCCGGGTATAGGCCTCGCCGGCGCCGGAAAGCAGCAGCAGGATCCGCTCCACCCCCAGGGACCCCCCGGTGGCGGGCACGTCCGGGCCGCCGAGCGCCTCGATCAGGTGGTCATACCGGCCGCCGGAGCCGATCGACCCCGGCACGCCATCGGCCACCAGCTCCCAGATCGGGCCGGTGTAGTAGCTCAGGCCGCGCACCAGGCGCGGGGTGAATCCGATCACTCCCACCGGGAGCTGGCCGGACACCAGCCGCAGCACCTCATCCACTTCATCCAGGCCGGCCGCGCCCTCGTCGCTGGACTTGAGCAGGCTGCGGATCCGTTCTTCCGCGTCGGGGGCGGTCATCGCGTCCACCAGCTCGGCCGCTTTCTCGTCCGGCAGGCCACGGCCGGTGAGCTCGGCGGCAACCTCGCCCGCCGCGAGCTTGTCCAGCTTGTCCAGCGTGATCAGGACCCCCGGCCCCAGCTCGGCGGGCACGCCGAAGGCCTCCAGCAGCCCGGCCAGCACCCGGCGGGAGTTGAGCAGGAACCGGAACGGCCCGACCCCGAGCCGGGCCAGCGCGTCATGCTGCGCGCACACCACCTCGGCGTCGGCAAGCAGGGAGGCGGTCCCGAGCGTGTCCAGGTCACACTGGGTGAACTCGCGGAAGCGGCCGCGGCCGGGCCGGTCGGCCCGCCACACCGGCCCGAGCGCGTACCGCTTGTAGGGCG
>DASQSC010000510.1:0-5295 GCA_035642555.1 Streptosporangiaceae bacterium
CGAGACGATCGCCAGCCGCCGCACCACCTTCGGGAAGTACGCCGCCATCGTCCAGGCGACCAGCCCGCCCCAGTCGTGCCCGACCACCACCGCGTTGGCCTCGCCGAGCGCCCGGATCAGCCCCGCCGCGTCCGACGCCGCCGTCACCAGGTCGTATCCCCGGGGCGGCTTGTCGCTGCCGCCGTACCCGCGCAGGTCGGCGGCGACCGCCCGGTACCCGGCCGCGGACAGGGACGCCAGCTGCTCCCGCCACGACCACCAGAACTGCGGGAACCCGTGCAGCATCAGCACCAGCGGGCCCTCGCCGCTCTGGGCCACGTGGAAGCGGGTCCCGTTGGCCGTGACCGGCCGGTGCGCCCAGGGCCCCGGGATGTAGACCGCTGATTCCCCGGTTGCCGGCACTGGCTCAGCCTGCCTCGGCTGGCGAAGGCGCGGCCGCCTCCTCGTCCCGGCGCAGCAGGGCGAGGCCGTCGTGAACCGACTCCCTGGTCCGCCGCAGGCCGCTGATCCCGCGCACCTTGAGCACGACGATGAGCACCGCCAGGCCGGCCAGCAGCACGCACGCCCCGGCCACGATCAGGAACGCTGCCCACGACCAGATGCCGAGCGTGATCAGCCCGTAGGCGAGGGCGAAGCACAGCAGCACGAGTACCAGGCAGCCGGCGAAGGCACCGATCCCCAGCAGCGCGCTGGCGAGTCCCAGCCGGCGGATGTCGGCGCGAAGCTCCAGCTTTGCCAGCTCGACTTCGCACCGCACCAGCCGGGTAAGATCCTGGACGGCCAGCGACACCAGTCCGCCGACCGACTGCCCGCCGTCGCCCCCCTGGGCAGGCGCGGCCACCGGCTCGGCCATGACATTCCCTCCCGTCCGTGGTGAGCGTCCTCGCACCCGTCGCGATCACCTGGACATCAGGTCGTGTCCTGACCTTCAGCCCGCCGCGCGCCCGCCTCGATGCAGGGAACCCACCCTAGTGTGGCGCATATTTCTGCCGGCGCCCGCGAGCGGGATGGCCCGGCGGTCCGGGGGATCGTCCCCTGGCCGCCCGGCAGGCCCGCGCACGGCTGCGCCGCATCCCCCGCGCCCGGCAGGAAATCCTACGCGATCAGCGGTTGGCGGGTGCATTCGCGGGCGGGCAGGGGCCGGGCCCGGGAAGCTCGGGCAGGTGGCCGGCCCCCGAAACCCAGCTGGCCGGCCCGGAAACCGGAGTGCCGCCGGTCTGCCGCCGCCCCGGCACAGCGAACGGCGCCCCGGCCGGGGCGCCGTTGCCTGGCATGTCAGGCCGGGTTACCAAGCGTGCACCTCAACTGCCGGCCAGTCCGGCCCGGCGCGGACTTGTCAGTGCCTGCCCGCCGGCCGGTACCGTAGCTGGCTCGGTTCGCCTCCCGCGGCTGGTCGCGCGTGGGTGCCCGGTTGCCATGCCTTCCTTGATTCCTTTCTACGCCGGACCGCCGCGGAAGCAAAGACCCTCGCGTGACCGATTCGTGATCCCGATTGGTCCGGGCCGCCCGGGCGGGCGCAGGAGGTGAAGGCCAGGATCGGCCAGCCGCGCTCGCGGGCGACCCGCCGCAGCGCCCGGTCCGGGTTGACCACCCGCGGGTGCCCCACGACCTCCAGCATCGGCAGGTCGGTAACCGAGTCGCTGTAGGCGTAGCAGTCGGTGAGCTGGTACCCGCGCTCCGCCGCCAGTTCCCTGATCAGTTCGGCCTTCGTCTCGCCGTAGGCGTAGCAGGAGATCCGGCCGGTGTAGCAGCCGCCGCTCACCTCCATCCGGGTGGCGATCACCGACGAGGCGCCCAGCATCGCCCCGATCGGCCCCACCATCTCCTGGCCCGAGGTGCTCACGATCACCACCTCCCGGCCGGCCCCCAGATGGTCCCGGAGCAGCGCCCTGGCCTCGGCATAGATATGAGGAATGATCAGCTCGTCCAGGTGGCGGGTGACGATCTCGGCCACCCGCTCGGCCGGCCACCCCCGGGACAGGCGGCTCACCTGCTCGCGGACCTTCTCCATCCGCCGGTGGTTGGCGCCGCCGATCCGGAACGCGAACTGCGCCAGCGCACCGCGGGCCGCATCGGCCGCGCCGATCAGCCCGTACCGGTAGAACGAGGGGCCGTACACGAGCGTGCTCGACTTCGAGATAATGGTCTTGTCCAGGTCAAAGAACGCGGCTGCGGACATGTTGGTCTCGACGGGACTAGCCACGGTCAGGCAGCATAGGGGTTAAAGACGGCAATCCATGGCATCCCCGCGTGACCGGTTGGTAACTTGGTCCTAGCGATAAGCTTTACTGGATGCCGGTAGATTTCGCACCGCGAAATTTACCGTGCGGCGACCCCCGCTCTCCCCCCCGGCGGGGGTCGCCCCCTCTTTGCAACCGGTTGCGGTCGCGTTCGCCGGCTTTGCCAAGCCCCGCGGGGGGTGTGGGGGGTCGTCCCCCCGAGCCATGCCCCGCCGGGGGGGTGTGGGGGGGTCGTCCCCCCGAGTCAGCACAGCTTCCAGCAGCGTGAGGGCGCCGGACTTGGACAGCGGGTGGTTGCCGTTGCCGCACTTGGGTGACTGGATGCAGGAGGGGCAGCCCGCCTGGCACTCGCAGCCGGTGATCGCCTCCGTGGTCGCGCGCAGCCAGTCCCTGGCCGCGCCATAGCCGCGCTCGGCGAACCCGGCGCCGCCCTCGTTGCCGTCGTACACGAACACGGTCAGCTTGCCGGTGGCCGGGTGCAGGTCAGCGGACACCCCGCCGATGTCCCACCGGTCGCAGGCGGCGAACAGCGGCAGCAGCCCGATCGCGGTGTGCTCCGCGGCATGCGCCGCCCCGGCCAGGTCGACACCCTGGCGGGCCAGCCGGGCGCGGAGGCGGCCGGAGACCGTCCACCACACGGCGCGGGTGCGCAGGGTGCGCGGCGGCAGGCCGAGCGGCACCTCCGCCAGCACCTGCCCGGTCTCCGGGCGGCGCCTGGCGAACGACACCACCTGCCGGACCACCTCAACCTCGCCCAGGTGGACGGCGGCCGGGCCCCAGTTCTGCCGGCGCAGCTCGGCTGTCACCTCGATGCCGGTCAGCTGCCGGGCCGAGGTCACGTACCCGGGGTCGCCGGGCTCGACCAGGGCCACGCCCTCGTCCAGGTCCAGCCTGGTGACCAGGTACGCCTCGCCCTGGTGCGGGTACACAGCGCCCTCGTGGACGAGCAGATGCGCCGACGGCTCGTCCACCGTCCCGACCAGCCTGCCGGTGCCCTGTTCCACGATCCGCACCGGCAGCGAGCTGATCCCGCGCAGCCCGGCCGGGCGGCCGCGCCGGGTGCAGTACAGCCCCCCGCCCCGGCGGCGCAGCACTCCGTCGGCGACCAGGCCGTCAGCGACCGCCGCCGAGCCGGGGCCGAACAGGGCCAGGTCGTCGCCGGTCAGCGGCAGCTCGGCGGCGGCCGCGCGCAGGTGCGGGGCCAGCACGTACGGGTTGCCGGGGTCGAGCACGGTCGCCTCCACCGGCTGGCGCAGCAGTGCCTCCGGGTGGTGCACCAGGTAGGTGTCGAGCGGATCGTCCCTGGCGATGAGCACCACCAGCGCGTCCCGCCCGGCCCGGCCCGCGCGCCCGGCCTGTTGCCACAGGGCGGCCCTGGTTCCCGGCCAGCCGGCGATCAGGACCGCGTCCAGGCCGTTGAAGTTCACGCCCAGTTCCAGCGCGGTGGTGGCCGCCACGCCGGTGAGCCGCCCGCTGCGGAGCGCCTCTTCCAGCATCCGGCGGTCGTCCGCCAGGTAGCCGGAGCGGTAGGCGGCCACCCGGGCGGCCTGCCTGGCCGCCCCCGCCTGCTGCAATGACCGCCTGGCAGCCAGTGCCACCGCCTCCGCGCCGCGCCGGGAGCGAGTGAACGCGAGTGCCGGGGTCCCGCGTTTGACCAGGTCAGCAAGCAGGTCGGCGGCCTCGGCGGTGGCGGACCGGCGGACCGGCGCTCCGGCCTCGCCGCGGGCGCCGGTGAGCGGGGGCTGCCACATCCCGAACGTGACCGGCCCGCGCGGCGCGGCGCTCCAGGTGATCTCGGCCGCCTCCCGGCCGGTCAGCAGCCAGGCGCAGGTGCCCGGTTCGCTGATGGTGGCCGACGCCAGCAGGAAGACGGGGCCCTTGGGAGTGCCAGCCCCGTTCGAGGGGATACCAGGCCGGTTTCCGGCGGTAACGGTTCCGTTCCTGCCGTTACCGGTTCGGGCGGAGGTTCCGGTTCGGGCGGTGGAAGTCCGGTTCCCGGCGGCGGCGGCCCCGTTCCCGGCGGTAGCGGTCCCGTTCGCGGCCGTGGCGGCCAGCCAAGCCGCGTGGTGCGCGGACACCCGGCGCAGCCGCCGCAGCACGTGAGCCACGTGCGAGCCGAAGACCCCGCGGTAACCATGGCACTCATCGACGATGACGCACCGCAGCCGGCCGAGGAAGCCGTTCCAGCGGGCATGCCGCGGCAGCAGGTGCTGATGCAGCAGGTCGGGGGTGGTCAGCAGGTAGCTGGCATGGCAGCGGGCCCATTCCCGGGCCGCGGCCGGGGTGTCGCCGTCCACCACGGCCGCCCGCAGCCCGGGGATACCGAGCGCCTGCACCGCCCGCAGCTGGTCGGCCGCCAGCGCCCGGGTGGGCGCCAGGTACAGGGCGGTGCCCCCCTCCAGTACCGCGGTCAGCGCCGGCAGCAGGTAGCCGAGCGACTTCCCGGACGCGGCGGGAGTCGAGATGATCACGTCCCGGCCCGCCCGGGCGTGTTCGGCCACGGCCGCCTGGTGCGCCCACGGGCCGGGAACCCCGGCGGCGGCCAGCGCGCCGGTCACCTCCGCCGGCACCCACTCCGGCCACGGGACGCGCCGCCCCTCCCGGGCCGCGATCTGCTCCACATGAGCCAGCCGGCCGGTCCGCTTACCGCGGGCGATGATCCGGGTTGCGGGGGTCCGCGGCGGGGTTGCTGTCGCCGCCGCGCCGCCGCCTGGGCCGGACGCCGCCTGGTCGCCGGCTGACGGCAGGAGCGCTGACATCCCCTCCAGTGTGACATCACCCGACACGTCCGCGCCCGCCTGCGAGATGCCGTGCGGCGTGAACTCGTGTAGACATGACCTCAGAGCGTGGTTGAATGCGCGACGGGGCCAGGGACACGCCCTGGAGTCCCTATCGCTGCGTTGGGCGTCTGGTACCGCGCAGGCGGACGCCGCAAAGACAGCCGAATGGCGCTGGAGGATTCGTGGACCTGAAGTTGGACCACCACAGCAAGGATGGGATCGAGGTCGTCGACGTCGAGGGCGAGATCGACGTCTACACCGCCCCCCGGCTGCGA
>DASQSC010000511.1:0-3609 GCA_035642555.1 Streptosporangiaceae bacterium
GAACCCCTGCCCGGAGAGGCCGTGCGCGCAGTTGAGGAAGCCGAGCGGGGTCAGCACCGCGGCCCGCAGGCCGGTCTCCTGCGCCAGCTCGAGCCGGGCCAGCTCGGCCGGGTCGCCGGTGCCCCGGTCCGGGAATCCGCCCTGCGGGAACGCCCAGGCCCGGCGCTGCAATGGATACCTGAACTCCTCGACCAGGCAGAACCGCCCGCCGCCGGGGCCGGGCTCGGCCGGGATGACCATCGCGAAGTCCGGCTTGTCCACCACGGCGTAGCTGCCGCGGCTGCCGTCCCGGTACTCGATCTCGTCCTGCCGCAGCGTCAGCCACCGGTCCTGGTACACCACCCGGGAGCTGAGCTGGCGGACGTCGGGGCCGTCTGGGGCTGACACGGCCCGCAGCCTACCGGCCTGGGCAGGAATACCAGCTTGGAGCCCGTGGTTGCGCCTGTTACTGTCTCAATGGCGCATCGTGAGTGCCAGTGCCCCAGCCCCGCCGGCACCGACGAGGGAGGCTCGCCGTGACACCCACCGGCGCCTGCAGCCACGGGCCGTTGCTCGTCTGCCGCCGTCATGTTGACCTGCTGCGGGTTTCCAGCGCCATCTGTCGTCCCTGCTGCTAGGGCGTTCCCGCAGGCTCCCGGCCTGCCGTGCCGCCCGCTCCCCCAGTCAAGCCGTGCCGCGGCGTGCCTGTGCCCTGCCCGGGCGCGCGCCCGGCGGCGGCCAGGCCGAGCAGCAGAGGATTCCGCACATGCCAGCACCCCAGCGGGGCCAGGGCCAGTGGGCCCTGAACCACTTCGAGCCGCTGAACGCCAACGAGCGGGTCAAGAAGGACGACGACGGGCTCAACGTGCGCGAGCGCATCCTGAACCGGTACGCGCACCAGGGCTTCGACTCCATCGACCCGCAGGACCTGCGCGGGCGCTTCCGGTGGTGGGGCCTGTACACGCAGCGCCGCCCCGGCATCGGCGGCGGCAAGACCGGCGCGCTGGAAGACGAGGAGATCGAGGACTCGTACTTCATGATGCGGGTCCGCATCCCCGGCGGGCAGCTGTCCGCCGAGCAGCTGCGCACGGTGGCCGGCATCGCCAAGGAGTACGGCCGCGACCTGGCTGACATCACCGATCGGCAGAACATCCAGTTCCACTGGCTCCGGATCGAGGATGTCCCGCCCATCTGGGAACGGCTGGAGTCGGTGGGCCTCTCCAGCCAGGAGGCCTGCGGCGACACGCCAAGGAACATGCTCGGCTGCCCGGTCGCCGGGATCGACGCCAGTGAGGTCCTGGACGGCACCGCGGCGCTGCGCGCCACCAACGCCCTGGCGGCCGGCAACCCTGAGTTCAGCAACCTGCCACGCAAGTACAAGACCTCGGTCAGCGGCTGCGCTTACGCCTGCACCGACCACGAGATCAACGACATCTCGTTCGCCGGCGTCACCGGGCCGGACGGCACCCCCGGATTCGACCTGTGGGTCGGCGGAGGGCTGTCCACCAACCCGATGCTCGCCAAGCGGCTCGGGGTGTTCGTCGAGGAAGAGCGGGTGCCGGAGGTGTGGGCGGGCGTCACCGGCCTGTTCCGCGATTACGGCTACCGGCGGCTGCGGGCCCGGGCCCGGCTGAAGTTCCTGGTCCACGACTGGGGCACGGAACGGTTCCGGGAGGTGCTGGAGAAGGAGTACCTGGGCGGGTCGCTGCCGGACGGGCCGGCCGTCGAGGTGCCCGCGGCCGGCCACCGCGATCACGTCGGCGTCCACCGGCAGCGGGACGGCCGCTACTACCTGGGGGTGGCCCCGAGCGTGGGCCGCAGCTCCGGCACCCAGCTGTGGCAGGTCGCCGACCTGGCGGAGGAATACGGGTCCGGCCGGGTTCACCTCACCACCCAGCAGAAGCTGATCATCCTGGACGTGCCGGAAAAGCGGACCGCCGAGCTCGCGCAGGAACTGGCCGCCCAGGACCTGCAGCTGGCACCGTCGAAGTTCCGGCGCGGGACGATGGCCTGCACCGGGATCGAGTTCTGCAAGCTCGCGATCGTCGAGACCAAGCAGCGCGCCGCGGACCTGTACGCCGAGCTGGAACGGCGGCTGCCGGAGTTCGACACCCCGGTCACCATCAACGTGAACGGCTGCCCGAACTCCTGCGCCCGGTTCCAGGTCGCCGACATCGGGCTGAAAGGCATGATCGTCGGCGGCGAGGAGGGCTTCCAGGTGCACCTGGGCGGCTCGGTCGGGATGGACCCCGGGTTCGGCCGGAAGCTGCGCGGCCTGAAGGTGAGCGCCGACGGCGCCGTGGACTACGTGGAGCGGATACTCCGCAACTACCTCGCCGACCGGACCGACGGCGAGGAGTTCGCGACCTGGGCGAGACGAGCCGATGAGGGGCTGCTCACGTGACCGGGGCGCCGGCCCCGGCGGGCGAACGGCAAGTGCCGTTCTACTGCCCCTACTGCGGGGAGGAGGCGCTGCGCCCGGCCGGGCCGAAGGGCGGGAGCTGGGAGTGCGACGCCTGCCGGCGCGGATTTGAGCTGCGCTTCACCCGGGTGGTGACGGCGGGTGACCAATCCGTACGATCGTGATGTGCATCTGGCCCTCCCGGCGGCGCGATGAGTTACCCGCTCGCCCTTGATCTCACCGGCCGCCGGGCGGTCGTGGTGGGCGGCGGCCAGGTCGCACTGCGCCGGGTGCGCGGCCTGCTGGCTGCCGGCGCCGAGGTCACGGTCATCGCGCCGGACGTGCTCCCGGAACTGGCCAGCCTGCACGTGACCGTGCGCAACCGCGTTTTCCGGAACGGGGATCTTGCCGGGTGCTGGCTTGCCCACGCCGCGACCAGCGACCCCGCGGTCAACGCCGCCGTCGCGGCCGAGGCCGAGGCCGCGCGGATCTGGTGCGTCCGGGCCGACGACGCGCAGTCGTCAGCGGCGTGGGTGCCGGCGGTCACCCGGCACGGTGAGGTGACCGTCGCCGTGACCGCGGGCGGTGACCCGCGCCGGGCGGCCCGGCTCCGGTCGGCGATCGCGCTCGCGCTCGAGGGCGGCACGCTGCCGGTGCGCCCCGCCCGGCCGGCCGCGGCCGGCCGGGTCGCGCTGGGTTCCGTTGCCCTGGTTGGCGGCGGGCCGGGCGATCCGGGGCTGCTCACCGTGCGGGGGCGGCGGCTGCTCGGCGAAGCGGACGTGGTGCTCACCGACCGGCTCGCGCCGCGGGGCGTGCTGGCGGAACTCGACCCGGACGTGGAGATCATCAACGTGGGCAAGGCGCCGCACGCCAGCAACATGACCCAGGAGCAGATCAACGGCCTGCTCACCAGCCGGGCGCTGGCCGGGCAGCGGGTGGTGCGGCTCAAGGGCGGCGACCCGTTCGTGTTCGGCCGTGGCGGCGAAGAGGCCCTCGCCTGCGTGCGGGCCGGGGTGCCGTTCGAGATCGTGCCCGGGGTCACCAGCGCGACCGCCGTTCCCGCCTGCGCCGGGATCCCGGTCACCCACCGCGGCGTCACGCAGGACTTCGCGGTCGTGTCCGCGCACCTGGACCCGTCCCACCCGGGCTCCACGGTCGACTGGGCCGGCCTGGCCACCGGCCCCGGCACCCTGGTGCTGCTGATGGCCGTGGGCCGCCTCAGCCAGATC
>DASQSC010000512.1:0-2185 GCA_035642555.1 Streptosporangiaceae bacterium
CCAGCGTGACGGCCCCGGCCAGTGTCCCGGCCGCCAGCTGCCAGGCGGCCGCCCGCGGCCGCGACCACGCCCAGCAGACCGCGGCCAGCGCCCACGCCGTGACCAGGACGGTGCCGACCGCATACACCCCGGTGATCGCGCCCGTCCCGGCCGGCAAGCCGGCTACGGCCACCGCGACCGCGACGGCCGGCAGTGCCACCCCCGCCAGCGACCGCTGCGCGCGGTGACTGCCCGGCGGGACGGCCGGCACCACGACGGCGGACGTTCCACCGGTCATCGTGATTCCGCGGTCCCTGCGCCTGCGGTCGCCGGGACGGCACCCGCCGCCTCGCCGGTAATCCTGCCATCGCGCATGTGCAGCACACGCCCGGCCGCGCTGGCCACCTCGGCGTCGTGGGTGACCATCAGGATCGTCTGGCCGCCGGCGTGCAGCCGGCTCAGCAACTCGATCACCTCGTGGCCGCCGTCGGAGTCCAGCGCCCCGGTCGGCTCGTCCGCGAGCAGCAGCGTAGGCTCGTTGGCCAGCGCCCGGGCGATGGCCAGCCGCTGCCGCTGCCCGCCGGAGAGCACCCCGGGCACCGCCGCTGCCTTGTCCCCGATGCCCAGCAGGTCCAGCAGGTCGGCGGCCCGCGTCTCGGCCATCCGGCGCCTGCGCCCGGCGATCACGGCCGGCAGTGCCACGTTCTCCAGCACGGTCATGCCCTCAAGCAGGTTGAAGAACTGGAAGACGATCCCGATGTGCCGGCGGCGCAGCCGCGCCAGGTCATCCTCGCTGCGGCCGGTGACCTCCTCGCCGTCCACCGCGATCCGGCCCTCGTCCGCCAGCTCCAGGCCGGCGACCAGGTTCAGCAGCGTGGACTTCCCGCAGCCGGAGGGTCCCATCAGCGTGGCGAACTCGCCCCGCGGCACCGTCAGGTCCACCCCTCGCAGGGCCCGGACCGGCGCGTTCTCGGCTTCGAAGGTCTTACGGACGCCCTGCACCGTCAGGGCGGGAACGCTCTCGATCACTGTGCCCCCCTCGACCCGGCCATGGCCGGAATCTTGTATGCGGCGACCGGGGTATCGCGGCCCTTCACCAGCTGCGGCGGCAGCGGGATGGTGGGCACGGACACCGACAGCGCCTTGACCGTGGCTTCGGACAGCACGGTCTCCCCGGCCAGGGCGAACTGCTGCAGCCGCTGCGACAGGTTGACCGTGTCCCCGACCAGCGTGTACTCGAGCCGTTCCTCGGACCCGAGCAGGGCCGCGGCCGCCTCCCCGGTGGACAGCCCGAGCCCGAGCCCGAACTGGGGCAGGCCCTCCGCCGTCCAGCGATTGTTGATGTCCGCCTGCAGCCCGTGCATGCTCGCGGCCGCCGCCACCGCCCGGTCGGCGTGGTCGGGCTGCGGGAACGGCGCGCCGAACACGGCCATGACCGCGTCCCCGACGAACTGCATCACCGTGCCGCCCTCGCCCAGGATGGCGCGGTTCATCGCGGCCCGGTGCACGTTGAGCTGGCCAGCCAGCTGGCTCGGGTCGGCGTGCTCGGCGATCGTCGAGTACGACCGGATGTCGCTCATGAGCACCGTCACCACGACCCGTTCGGTCTCGCCGATCGGCCGGGCCTCCTGCCGGAGCTTGTCGGCGAGGCCGCCGGGCAGCAGCCGGGAGAGGGTCTGGCCCTGCTCCTCCCGGTCCACGATCGCCTGGTGGAGCTGGCGGAGCCGCTTGAGCGCCGCGTGGTCGCCGGTGGATACCCGCTCCGCCAGCTTCACGAACAGCGCCTCGACCTCGGCGTCCACCGCCTCCGGCGGCTCGTGCCTGGCGGCGGCGATGGCCTTGATCGGCTTGCCCTCGGCGACCATGCCGAGCAGTTCTTCCTCGGCTGGCAGCAGCCCGCCGGGGGAGATGACCGGCTGCACCAGCGCGGACACGATCGTCGGGTCGAGCGCGGTCCCCCCGCTGGCCACCGCCCGGATGGCGTCGGCGAGCTGGGTGCCCTCGGCCACGTGGTCCTTGAGCAGGTAGCCGTAACCGGCCGAGCCCTCCGACAGCAGCGACACCGCATACTCCGGGTCGTCGTACTGGGAGAGCACCACCACCCCGGTCCCCGGCTGCAGCTTGCGCACGACCTTGGCCGCGTCGATGCCCTCGCGGTGAAACGACGGCGGCATCCGGACGTCGGTCACCAGCACCTGCGGCCGGG